>CADBSL010000114.1 GCA_902797345.1 uncultured Eubacteriales bacterium | reverse complement strand
CTGTTCGATCAGCTCATAGGCCAGGTAGTATTCCTCCGCCAGTTTGCGGATGTCGTGGACGTTTTTATCGCTGATATATTGAACGATTTTCTTCTGAGCTTCGCCGGGGACGAAGTAGTCGTCCATGATGGCGGAGATCAGACCCATGTGGGAGAGATCCAGCACGAAGTCCGGCCGGATGGCCTGAAGGCTCTTCAATGCCAGCAGCACCACCTCGCATACGGCGGCGTTGTCCAGGGCGCCCAGGCATTCCAGCCCGGTCTGCATGATCTCCTTGAAGGTGTTGGTGCCCTTAGCGGGCCGGTAAATGCTTTCGTTGTAGTAGACCCGCTGGATCTCGCCGGGCACATCCGGTGTATTCTTCACGATGGAGAGGGTCACGTCCGGCTTCAGGGCCAGCAGTTTTCCGTTCAGGTCGTTGAAGGTGATGACGTTCTCGGAAATCAGGAAGTCCTTATTCCGCACGTACAGATCGTATTCTTCGAATTTGCTCATTTTGAAGCGGGTGTAGCCGTATTTCTGGTACAGGGATCTTAATTGAAACACTGCCCGCTCATCATTTCGCAGTACTTTTTCATCTAATTGCATGGTGTTGTTTCCTTTATATATAGTATTATGCTCAGGGGGACGCCCACGGCACTTTATTACTTTACCACGTTAAATCGATAAAGTCAACCAAAACAGGGAAAAAAGCAATGGTTTTCTTCCCTTCTGAAATACTATACCACGGAAATCGGAAAAAGTCGACTGGTGCTTACAGACTCAAAAGCTGCAGAGTGTGATATAATGATACAACGAGAATATTGAAACAAGAGGTGCATACTGTTGAAAGAATTATTTTATGAAAACTGGAATCTGATCACCGCGTTCATGGTAGATACTTTTGCTGCGTACGGAGTGCCGGAGGAGGAAGCCCGCATTTGCGCGGACGTGCTGATCGAGGCGGACCGCCTTGGGATCGACAGCCATGGGTGCAACCGTTTCAAACCCATTTATATCGATCGGTTCGAGAACGGGACGCTGTTGCCGTTGACGCATATCGAGATCTTAAAGGAAACCCCCACCACGGTGGTCATGGACGCCCATGACGGAATGGGAATGGTGGCCAGCCACAGGATGATGGAAATGCTCATCAAAAAAGCAAAGGACGTTGGAATGGCGGGCGGCGCGATCCGGAATTCCACCCATTACGGCATCGCCCGGTACTGGGCCACTATGGCCAGCCGGGAAGGGTTGATCGGGGTGACCGGCACCAATGCCCGGCCTTCTGTGGCGCCGACCTTTGGGGATGAAAGCATGTTGGGAACGAATCCGCTGACTTTTGCGCTGCCTACTGACGAACCGTTCCCCTTCTGCATCGACTGTGCTACGTCCGTGATGCAGCGGGGAAAGATCGAATTCTATGCCCGTCAGAACAAACCGACGCCGGCGGGGACCGTCATCTCCCGCAGCGGGGAAGAGATGACGGACAGCGGGGAGATCCTGAAGGCGCTGAAACAGGGAGAAGCTTCCCTTGCTCCTCTGGGGGGAACCCGGGAGGAAAGCGGAGGACACAAGGGCTACGGTTATGCCACCGTTGTGGAGATCCTGTCTGCCGCACTGGCCGGAGGCCAATATATGAAAGCACTTTCCGGAGTAGATCCCGACGGGCATTCGAGGATGTATCATCTCGGACATTTCTTCTGGGTCCTGGATCCGGAAGCCTTTATGGGAGGGGATACCTTCCGGAAAACTGCGGGAGAGATCTGCAGGGAACTTCGGGCATCGGAAAAGATTCCGAGCAAAGACCGGATCTATACCGCCGGAGAAAAAGAATATCTGTGCTGGCTGGAGAGAAAGGAAAAAGGCGTGCCCTTCAATGAATCTTTGCAGAAGGACTTTACGGAGATCCGGGACCGGCTGGATCTGCCGTACCGGTTCGGATTTGAAAAATGAACCCTCATAATAGAAAAAGGCTTGTAAAGAAACCGTAATGGACGAAGGAATGCCAGGGTGATATAATCAAGGCAGTATATGTTAAAAAGGAAAGTATGAGGGAGGAACAAGAATGAAACCAGGAAAACTGATTTTCTCGCTGTTATTGTCGTTGGCACTGATGGTGAGTGTGATACCGATGTTCGCTCTGACGGCCAGTGCAGCGGAGCCGGTGACTTGCACCGGGTTTGAGTGCGCAGAGGGAGTCAGCCACATCAAATCGGTCAAGTTGAACGGGACCACTGTGGCGTCGGTGGATAGTTTCAGCGGGCTGGTGCCGGGGACCAACGTCACATTGACCGTGGAGACGGACGACCTCTATCAGGCTCAGTCTGTCCAGACCCGGGTGTCCGGTACGGACAGCGCCATCTTCCCGTTGGCGGGAGAAGGCAGCACCGTCACCGGAGCCATCACCATCCCGGAGGGCGATTTTACCATTAGAATCAACCTGAAGGCGGTGAAGGAGGACGCCAAAGAACCGACTCATACCGTGAATACCAACGCATTGAATGTCCGGCAGGGTCCGGGTACGGATCAGCCCCAGATCGGGGGACTCACCCGCGGCACGAAGGTGACTGTGGTGGAGACCCAGAACGGTTGGGCTAAAATCATTTATGGAAACGGCTACGGATGGGTGGACAGCCACTACCTGGATGCGATTTCCAACACGGACAAGCCGAACCCTTTCCAGGATGTTTTTGTGAATGATTTTTATTACGATGCGGTGATGTGGGCATATTATGCAGAGCCTCAGGTCACCACCGGGATCGATGCGACCCATTTTGGTCCGGTGACCCCGGTCACAAGAGGTCAGGCCGTGACCTTCCTGTGGCGTTCGGAAGGCTGCCCGGAACCGAAGAGCACAAACAATCATTTCAAGGATGTACCGTCCGGAGAGTATTATTATAAAGCGGTCCTCTGGGCGGAGGAAAAGGGAATCACCAATGGCATCAGTGAAACGGAGTTTGCTCCTGACAACACATTGACCACCAAGCACATCATCACCTTCCTGTACCGGACGAAGAATCCGGGACAGGACGGCTGGAAAGACGGCGCTGCAGCGAAGTGGGCGGCGGATAGCCAGGGTCGGCCTTTTGGCATGGATATTACCGTGAATGAATGGACGCCCTGCCCGAGATGCGGCGTGGTAGTCTTCATCCATCGGGCCGGATTTGCCGGATGATGGGGCTGAAAGAGAATGTAAGCAATGTTTGAACTGAAAGAGAAAAAAGTAGAATATCTGGAGTTGATCTACGACCTGATCTTCGTTTACATGATCGGGCGGAACAATGCGCTACTCCACAATTTTGACGGGGGCTTCGTGGCAGCCCCCGCTTTTCTGGCTTATGTCGTCTGTACGCTGGCGATCATCCAGATCTGGAATTTTACCACTTTTTACGTCAATATGTTCGGGAGGAATGGGATCCGGGAGCACATCTTCCTGCTGATCAACATGTACCTCCTCTATTTCATCGGAGAGGCCACTCGAACGGATTTCGAAAACTATATCACCCAGTACCACATTGCCTGGGGATTGATCCTGGTCAACATCGGGATCCAGTATCTGATCGAACTGAGGAACCACAAATTCGATGCGTGGAACCGGGACATCATCCGGCGGATGGGGCTGACTCTGTTTATCGAGGCGGCCATCATTTTCGTCGCCGCCGTACCGAATCCCATGCTCAGCACTGTCTTGTCCATACTGGCGATCTTTGCGGGCATCGGGATGACTGCTTTCAGCCGGAACAAGAGCATCGGAGGCAACACGGATTTTATGCATCTGTCGGAGCGGGCGATGCTGTATGTGGTCTTTACCTTCGGGGAAATGATCATCGCTCT
>CADBSL010000113.1 GCA_902797345.1 uncultured Eubacteriales bacterium | reverse complement strand
GGAGGCGTGGCCTCCAGTCAGTTCCTGCGGGAACGACTGAACACGGATCCAAAGCTTTTCTTCGGGAAGCCGGAGCTTTCTTCCGACAATGCGGTGGGTATGGCGATCCTGGGGATCGAGAGAGCGTTCCGGGAATGAGGGATGAGGATGAAACCGATACAGGTATCACAATTAAACAGATATATCAATACCGTTTTCCGAAACGAGCCGCTTTTGACCAATATCCCGGTGATCGGTGAGGTCTCCGGCATCAAATACCACAGCAGCGGCCACGTGTATTTTTCGCTGAAGGATAAAACCAGCGTGATCCGGTGTTTCCTGCCGGCAGACCGGGTGCGATATTTGAAGTATACGCTGGAAGACGGGATGCAGATCGTGGCGGAAGGCTACGTGAGCGTGTATGAACGGGGCGGTTACTATTCCCTGAATGTCCGAAATGTACGGATCGAAGGGGAAGGGGACCTGGCAGTGGCTTTTGAAGCGTTGAAGCAAAAGCTGGCGGCCGAAGGGCTCTTTGATGAAAAGTATAAGAAACCGCTGCCGGCATTCCCATTGAAAGTGGGAGTGGTCACTTCGCCCACCGGGGCGGCGATCCGGGACATCCTGCGGACGATCCGGAACAAAAACCACCTGACGGACATCGTTTTATGTTCCTGCCTGGTGCAGGGAGACGGAGCCGCCGAAGATATTTCTAAGGCGATCCGGGCAATGAATGAGTTGGAGTTTGGGCCGGATGTTTTGATCGTGGGCCGGGGAGGCGGATCCATCGAAGACCTGTGGGCCTTCAATGAAGAGCCGGTGGCCCGTGCCATCTTCGGTTCGGAGATCCCGGTGATCTCCGCTGTGGGTCACGAAACGGATTTCACCATAGCGGATTTTGCTGCGGACGTTCGGGCGGCGACGCCTACAGCGGCCGCGGAGATGGCAGTGCCGGACACGGGCGAGTTAAAGCAGATGGCAGAAAGGTACCGTGATGAGGCCAGGGTGAGCCTGGAGCGGAAAGTATCGATGCTGGAGGGCTCCATGGAAATGTCGGCACCGAAAGAATTGATGCGGTATCTGACCTATCGCCTGGAAAATGCGGAAAGCCGTGCGGATGTGCTGATGAAGGAAGCGTCTGCCGGATTAAAAGAAGCGATCCACCGGGAGGAGCTGAAGATCGAGACTTTAAAGAGCCGGGTGGAAAGCATGGATCCCATGAAGATCCTGAGCCGGGGCTACGGCATCGTGTCCTTCCCGGATGGGAAGATGATCCGGTCTGTGAAGGAGACCGGACCGGGGCAGGAGATCCGGGTGCGGCTGGCAGACGGAGAACTTGACTGCCTGGTTGAAAACAGCAGAGAAATCACCAAGGGATAAGGAGTAGATCATGCCAAAAAAGAAGAGTTTTGAGGAGAGCTTTGAGAAGCTGGAAAAAGCAGCTGCGGCGCTGCGGGACGAATCCGGTTCCCTGGAGGATTCCATCAAGAATTACGAAGAAGCGTCGAAGTATTATAAAGAATGCAAAGAGATCCTGGAGAATGCCCGTCAGCGGATGCTGATTTTGGACAAGGAGACGGGAGAACTGACAGAGGAGGCGGAATAGATGGGTTTGCACAGCATCAATGAACTTCGGGAAATGGTGGAAGAAGAACTGTTGAGCTATTTGCCGGAGGAAGAAACCCTGTCTAAGAGTGTACGGGATGCGATGGCTTACAGCCTGACGGCTGGTGGAAAAAGGCTTCGGCCGGTGCTGCTCCTGGCATCCTGCGAGATGTGCGGCGGGCTGCTCAATGAAGCGATGCCTTTTGCCTGCGCGTTGGAGTATATCCACACTTATTCCCTGATCCACGACGATCTGCCGGCGATGGATGACGATGATCTGAGAAGGGGGAAACCGACGAATCATAAGGTTTTCGGAGAGGCCTGCGCGATCCTTGCGGGGGATGCGCTGTTGAACCGGGCGTATGAGATCATGCTGGGAGCGATGAAGGGCTTCAAAAGTGTCCCGGCAAAAAAGAAGATCGCAGCCGCGTCCATCATTGCGGAAGCGGCCGGAAACCGGGGTATGATCGGCGGTCAGATCGCTGATATCGAAAGCGAGTCGGCGGAGGAGCAGGGTCTGGAAACCCTGCAGTTCATCCACAGTCACAAAACAGCGGCTTTGATCCGGGCGGCGGTGATGGCCGGGGCCAAATTGGGGAATACACCTTCAAAGTCCGGGACGAAGCAATTGGAAGTGTTCGGTGAGCAATTGGGACTGGCCTTCCAGATCTGTGACGATATCCTGGATGTCGCCGGGGATGAAAAGACTTTGGGAAAGCCCATCGGCAGCGACGAAAAGAATCAGAAACTGACGTACCCGGCTCTTTTAGGGTTGGAAGAGGCCCGGGCGATTTATGGGGAGATCCACCAAAAAGCCATGGAAGCACTGGCACCGTTTGGGGAAAAGGCCCAGGTGCTTCGGGGCATTGCAGAAGAAATGTATAACAGGGTAAAATAAAAGCTTGAAGCGGGGAGCCTGGAGCTTGGAGTATTTTACAGTCATCCAAGCTGTAGCTTCCAGCTTCCTGCTTCCGGCTTTTACGGAGATTAATTATGAAAGATTTGTTAGATTATGATTTTCCTGGGGATCTGAAAACCATGGACGTTCCGGAAATGGAGGAACTGGCGGAACAGATCCGGGGGTTTTTGATCGAGAAAGTGGCGAAGACCGGCGGTCACCTGGCATCCAATCTGGGGGTCGTGGAGTTGACGCTGGCTCTTCACAAGGTATTCGATGTGCCGGATGACCGGATCCTTTGGGACGTGGGGCATCAGTCTTACGTCCACAAGATCTTAACGGGAAGAGGAGACCGGTTCGATTCGCTTCGTCAATATGAAGGTCTCAGCGGCTTTCCCAAAAGAGCGGAAAGTCCGGCGGATGTTTACGACGCAGGCCACAGCAGCGATTCCATTTCCATCGCGCTGGGGATCGCGAAGGCCCGGGACTTGGACCGGAAGGACTTTCACGTGGTGACGGTGATCGGGGACGGGGCCCTCACCGGTGGTGTGGCTTTTGAGGCGCTCAATAATGCCGGAGCATCCCGGACCAAAATGATCATTATCATCAACGACAATCAGATGTCCATCTCCCCCAATGTGGGCGGGATGTCCCAGCACCTGAGCAAGATCCGTTTGAGCCCGGCTTATGTGGATCTGAAGAAAAAGCTCCGGGAGAGCCTGTCGGAAAAAGGTGGCATGGGAGAGAGGGTCTTCCATGGATTGGAACGTCTGCGGAACCGGTTAAAGAGTGCCGTGATGCAGCAGAGTCTGTTTGAGGATCTGGGATTCAAGTTTTACGGGCCCATCGACGGGCACGATATCGGCGAGCTGACGGACTTTCTGGAGGCTGTAAAAAGGATCGACGGGCCGGTGGTCCTTCATGTGATGACGAAGAAGGGCAAGGGGAATGAGTATATCGAAAAGAATGCGGACCGTTTCCACGGCATCGGGCCCTTTGACCCGGAAACGATGGAGCCTATCTCTAAGTCTTCCTATGCGTCCTGGTCCAATGTATTTGGAGAAAAGCTGACGGAGATGGCGCTGAAGGATGAAGCGATCGTGGCCATCAGTGCGGCGATGCTGGACGGCACCGGGTTAAAACGGATGTCGAAGATCATGCCGGACCGGGTCTTCGACGTGGGGATCGCCGAACAGCATGCGGTGAGCTTCGCTTCGGGGCTGGCACTGCAGGGAAAGCGGCCTTTTGTGGCAGTGTATTCCACTTTCCTTCAAAGAGCTTACGATGAGATCCTGATGAATATCTGCATGCAGAATTTGCCGGTGGTACTGTGCATCGACCGGGCCGGGAATGTTGGGGACGACGGGGAGACCCACAACGGACAATTTGACCTGTCTTATCTTTCCGCTATGCCGAATATGACGATCCTGGCGCCTTCCTCTGACGAGGAACTCCGTGCCATGATGGAATATGCCAGAAAAATGGACGGGCCCTGTGCGATCCGGTATCCCAGAGGGACGGCTCTCCGGGAGGGAACACTGCCGCTGACCCCGGTAGACGGGACCTGCCAGGTCCTGAAGGAAGGCGGACCGGTGTGGATCCTGTCGGCCGGAAGATGCCGTAAGACGGCGGAGGACGCGGCGGAGATCGTTTCGGAAAAAGGGATCCGCTGCGGCGTGATCAATGCCCGGTTCATCAAACCGCTGGATGAAGAAGGGATCCTTCGGGCCTGCGGACAGGCAAGCCTGCTGGTGACCTTGGAAGACAATACCGTCCGGGGCGGCTTTGGGACGATGGTGGAAGATCTGTTTGCGGAACGGGAAGAACGGCCGAAGATCCTAAAGATCGGGTGGCCGGACCGGTTTATCCAAAGCGGCAAAACCGGGAAGCTGGAGGAGATTTATGGACTGGATGCCGCATCGGTGGCGGAAAGGATCCTGAAGAAGATATGAAAGAACGATTAGATGTATTGCTGGTGAGCAAAGGATTCCTGGAGTCCAGAGAAAAGGCGAAGCGGGTGATCATGGCCGGGCTGGTCTTTGTGGATGGAGAACGGGTCGATAAGGCCGGCACACAGGTCCCGGAGGACGCGGAAATACGGGTAAAGGGATCGGAGTGTCCGTTCGTGAGCCGGGGAGGAATGAAGCTGGATAAGGCAGTCCGTACGTTTGGGCTCGATCTGGGAAATGCGGTCTGCGCTGATATGGGGGCTTCCACGGGAGGCTTCACAGACTGCATGCTGCAAAACGGCGCCCGGAAGGTGTACGCCATGGATGTAGGGTACGGACAGCTGGACTGGAAACTCCGGAGCGACGAACGTGTCGTCAACATGGAGAAGACGAATATCCGGTACCTGGATAAAAGTTTGATTCAGGAGGAGATCGATTTCGTCTCCATCGATGTTTCGTTTATCTCTCTGACCTTGATATTGCCGGTGGCTTATGATATTATGCGGACAGACGGAGAACTGGTCTGCCTGATCAAACCGCAGTTTGAAGCCGGCCGGGACCAGGTCGGGAAAAAGGGGATCGTCCGGGATCCACAGGTCCACCGCCAGGTGATCGAAAAAGTGGCGGACTTTTCCCGGGGACTGGGCTTCGACGTCTTGGAGCTGACCTTTTCTCCCATGACCGGAGCAAAGGGCAATATCGAATATCTCTTATACATGAAGAAAGGAAGAAGGGAAGGAGACTTGCTCTCCGAACCATATCCATTCCGGATCGAAGAAGTGGTTGGCGAAGCACACCGTCTGCTGGCCAAATAAAGGGATCCGGAGGAAAGGGTGAAGGTTATGGATCACAGAATCGTCAATGAGCCGTTGAAGTTTTTTAAGAGTGCGGCGAGAATGGAACTGAAGGGCCGGTGGCTGGAAGCGGCCGTGGCCAGTGGTATCTACGTGATCATAGTGGGTATCGTCGGATTTATTGTGGAGAGTTTGTTCCCGACATTGAGCTTTATCACGGGTATTTATACCCTGATCATCTTCGGGCCGGCCGTTGTGGGATTGTATGCGTATTTTATGCGGATCGTCCGCCGGCAACCCACGAATGTGCGGGATTGTTTTGAAGGATTTGAAGATTTCGGACGCAGCCTGTCCTTGGGCGTACAGATGATGGTTCGGGTCATGCTTTGGACCCTGCTGTTCATCATCCCCGGGATCATCGCGGCTTATCGTTACAGTCAGGCACCGCTTCTTCTGCGAGATCATCCGGATTGGACCCCGGGCCAGTGCATCAGCGAGAGCAAGCGGCTGATGGTAGGCAACAAAGGGACCCTGTTCACCCTGGAGATCTCCTTCATCGGGTGGTATATCCTGGCCTGTCTGCCGGCGATCGTCTTTGCCGCTGCCTACGGAGCAGCTGCCGGTGTGACCGATATGACGTCGCTTGGGTTCCCGCTGACCCTCGTGATGCTGATCTTTGAGATCCCGATCCTCTTCGTTTATGCTTATATGAAAGCGGCGGACGTGGTGTTCTACGAAGAGCTGAATCGTCCGGTGCAGGTCTACACGGTGAATAACATGGGCGGCAGCGCTTATAACGACAGCGGAAGCTATGGGGCCTATGATCCCAATGGATTTTCCGGAGATTTCAGCGGCGATGACCTCTTTGATGATATGTAAAAATAATTTGAATAAAGAGCAAAATAACACTTGATATTGTGTGCGGAGCATATTATAATATTAACCGCAATATTTACCGAAAGTGGGGTGAAAACGAATGGCAAACATCAAATCTGCAAAGAAAAGAATCAGCG
>CADBSL010000112.1 GCA_902797345.1 uncultured Eubacteriales bacterium | reverse complement strand
TCATGGCACCCACAAAGAACGCCGAATTGATCAGGTCTCGCTTCGGCAGGCCGAAGGAGATGTTGGACACGCCCATGATGGTCCGGACCCCCCGTTTCTTCAGTTCCCGGATCACCTCCAGCGCCACCCGGGCGCTGTCCTGGGCCGATGAGATCGCCATCGCCAGCGGATCCACGATGATATCCTTTTGGTCGATCCCGTATTTCTTCGCTTCTTCGATGATGTGGAGAGCGATCTGGAGCCGTCCCGCCGCATCCTCCGGGATCCCCTCTTCGCCGATGGTCAGGGCCACCACAGCCCCGCCGTATTTCTTCACCAGAGGGAAGACCTGATCCATCACCGCCTGTTTTCCATTGACGGAGTTTACCAGCGGCTTCCCGTTATAGATCCGCATGGCCTTTTCCAACGCCACCGGATCGGAAGTGTCGATCTGCAGGGGCAGGTCCGTCACCGCCTGGAGGGCTTTCACCGCCTCGTAGATCATCGCCGGTTCATCGATCTCCGGCAATCCCACGTTCACATCCAGCGCCTGGGCTCCGGCCTCCTCCTGCTTCAGTCCTTCATTCAGGATATAGTCCATGTCCCCGCTCCGCAGGGCCTCTTTCAGTTTTTTCTTTCCGGTGGGGTTGATCCGTTCACCGATCAAGACCGGATCCTCCCCGATCTCCAGGTGATGGGTATAGGAGGACACCACCGTAAGATCTTTCTTTTCCGGCAGCCGGTAAGGAAGATCCTTCGTCTTTTCGATGGTCTGCCGGATGTGTTCCGGCGTCGTACCGCAGCAGCCGCCCAAAATGCAGCCGCCCTTTTCCGCGATCTCCACCATGTAATCGGAGAAGATCTCCGGCCCGAAACTGTAGACGGTCTCTCCGTCCACCACCTTCGGCAGTCCCGCATTGGGCATAACGATCAACGGTAAAGAAGTGTAGCTCACGTACTCCTCCACCATTTTCACCATGTGGTCCGGACCCAGGGAACAGTTCATCCCAACAGCGTCGACCCGAAGCCCTTCCAGCAGAGCCGCCATCGCTCCCGGAGTGCCTCCGGTCATCATCCGCCCGGTGCTGTCAAAAACATTGGACACAATGATGGGCAGATCCGAATTCTCTTTTGCGGCCAATACCGCCGCCTTGGTCTCGTGGGCGTCGTTCATGGTCTCGATGATGATCACATCCGCTCCGGCGCCTTCCGCCGCCCGGATCGTGTCGGCATAGATTGCCACCGCCTCCTCAAAAGGCAGTTTCCCCAAGGGTTCCAGCAACTGCCCCAGGGGACCTACATCCAATGCCACATATTTATCTTCTTCAAACTTGTCCGCTTCCTCCCGGCAGATTCGGACTGCCGCCTGGACCAGTTCTTCATAGTTGTCGAATTTCGTCCGGTTGATCCCGAAGGTGTTGGTGGACACCACGTCGCAGCCGGCTTCGTAATACTGTCTGTAAATCGAAGCGATCCGGTCCGGGTGTGTTCGATTCCACAGGGCCGGTTCCTCTCCGGGCTCCAGCCCCATGGACTGGATCATGGATCCGGTCCCGCCGTCAAAATACACTCTCCGTTCCCGGATCAATTCTGTAATTTTCTTCTTCATTCTTCTATCCCCATGATCGCGGTGATGGATTTCACCGGCGTCATCAAGTAACTGTCATTCAACGTGATCCCTAAAGTGGTCCCCGCCTGGAGCCGCTGCAGCAGGGGGCGCTGCACCTCAATGGAGCAGTCTCCATACCCGGGGCTGTACCGCGGGTGGAACCGAAGGCCCTCCCCCAGTTCCTTTCGGATCTTTTGGTCCAGCGCATCACACAGGCTCTCCGCCAGGGCTGAGGCCAGTCCGTCGGTGATAAAGTGATCCGCCAGAGACACCCGGGACAGCCGCTGGAGCAATCGGTCCACGCCGATCCCCAGGGTCACCCCCATCATCACCGCCTCCCGGCAGCCCTTCAGGTTTTTGGACAGGTCCCGGCTTTGGATCTCCATATCTCCCAACAGGCAGACTCCCTCTTCCGGGAAATCCACCGGCACCTTCACCCAGGCGGTCCGGCACTCTGCCGCTTTCAACAGATTCTTTCGGCATTTTTCCAATTGCGGAGCGAAACCCTCTCCGATCCTTCTCCTCAATTCCCGTTCATTGATCGTCAGTTCTTCCGCCGAAATAATCCCATAAATCAGTTCACCGTTTTGCATATTCGCAGCCCTTCTCTATTTAATGATCTCCGACAGATTCTCCTGGATCTTCTGTGCTACATCAAAATTATTCATGGAATACACGTGGACCGCATTGATCCCGTTAGCGTACAGGTCGATGATCTGCTCCGTGGCATAGGCGATCCCCGCCTGTTTCATCGCCTCCGGCTTGTCTCCGTACCGGTCCACGATCCGGATGAAACGTTGAGGCAGCGCCGTTCCGGAAATGGACATGATCCGCTGGATCTGCTTTTTATTGGTCACCGGCATGATCCCCGCCACCACCGGCACGTCCACACCGCTTCTCAGCATCCGGTATAAAAAGTTGTATAAGATATTGTTGTCAAAAAACATCTGAGTGGTGAAGAATTCACACCCACACTCCGCTTTGACCTTCAGGTACTCCAGGTCCTTGATCCCGTTCTCGCTGTCCGGGTGCCCTTCGGGGTAGCAGGCTCCGCCGATACAGAAATCCCCGAAATCCCGGATCTCCTGGATGAGCTCATAGGCATAGTGGAAATCCATCCGGGATGGATCCAGATCCTCCGGGATGTCTCCCCGCAGCGCCAGGATGTTCTCGATCCCCCGCTGCTGAAGGCCCTCCAGCTGCTGACGGACGTGCTCCCGGGTGGAAGACACGCAGGTCAGGTGCGCCATGGAATTCACCCCCAGGTCGCTGAGATCCTGGGCG
>CADBSL010000111.1 GCA_902797345.1 uncultured Eubacteriales bacterium | reverse complement strand
GCGATCGGCACCACGAATTTGATGCAGAACCAGTAGAACTTGTACATGCCGAATTTGTGCCCTTCCATCTCGATCTCGTCCTTGATATTCTTCGGACCCCAGAGCCAGCCGACTACGATAGAAGTCAGGAAGGCTAAGAACGGCATCAGGAGACCTTCTGCCACGAAGTCGATCAGGTCTAACCAGCAGTCGTTGTAGTTGTGGATGCCCAGGGCTTTCTGAGTGGGTACCCAGATCCCGTTGGAGCCCAGACCGTCCGCAGCGACCAGCGCGCCGCCGATGAAGATGATGATGCAGACGATGGCAGTGGCGCGGAACCGGTTGGGGTCTTTGCCTTTGTCGTGGCATTTGTCCGAATACATCGTTACGTCTACTTCGATCAGAGCGATGATGGAAGTGATGGTGGCAATGACTACCAGCAGATAGAAGATCGTCCCGAAGAGCGGCCCGATGGCGCCCATGGAATTGAATACATCCTGCAGGGTCACGAACAGCAGTTTCGGGCCGGCCAGTGCCGCATCCTTACCGCCCAGAGCGATGGATGCCGGCAGGATCGCCATACCGGCCATAATGGCTACCAGCGTGTCGAAGATCACGACTAACATGGAGTTCTTCACGATTTTTTCCGCCTTGGACAGGTAGGAACCGTAGGTGACGGTGATACCCATGGCCAGAGACAGAGAGAAGAACATCTGTCCGGCTGCTACAGCCAGTACGCCGACGAAGTTTTCTTTAAAAGGTTCAATGTTCGGAGCGAACATGAAGGCCAGGCCTTCCGCTGCTCCCGGCAGGGTGACGGAGCGGATGATCACGATCACCAGCATGACCGCCAGAAGCGGCATCCCTACCATGTTGAAGCGTTCGATACCGTCCCGGATCCCGCTCTTTACGATCAGGAAGGCCAGAACCAGCATGGCAGCTGTAAATGCGATACTGCCGATGGGGTTCGTCAACATCCCGCCGAAGAGTTCGCCGCCGGATACGTTCACGACTCTGAAACCCAGATCCGCCAGATTCAGGCAGAAGTACTCCAGACAATAAGCTCCCAATACGGTATAGAAGAATAAGATGATCGTCGGTACGATGATACCGATCCAACCCATCCAGGTGTATTTTTTGGATATCGCAGCATAAGCGCCTACGACACCCCGGTGTGCTCTGCGTCCGATGGACATTTCCGTCATGATCATGATGAAGCCGATGAATACGGCCAGGATCAGGTAGACCACGAGGAAAGCAAAGCCGCCGTTCATCCCCATCTTATAGGGAAAGCCCCAGAGATTCCCGAGGCCGACTGCGGACCCGACAGCTGCCAGCAGGAAGCCCAGACTGCTGCCCCAATGTCCTCTTTCATGGTTGCTCATAATTCTCTCCTTCTTACATGTGTTCATTGATAATTGAATGTCTAATATTTTAACACATAATCGCAAAGCAATCAATTCCAATGCCTTTATTTTCGATAAATTTTGCGGTAAAATGAAAAACAGAAAAATGATTTCGGAAGAATGGACCGAAAATGGAAAATAAAGGAGAATCAAATCATGTTCAATATCGTATTGGTAGAACCGGAGATCCCTCAGAATACGGGCAATATCGCCCGGACCTGTGCCGCCACAGGCAGCCGGCTGCATCTGGTGAAGCCCCTGGGCTTTTCTTTGGACGACCGGTATCTGAAAAGGGCAGGGCTGGATTACTGGCCTTATGTAGATGTGACCGTATATGAAAGCCTGGCGGATTTTATGGAGCAGCACGGGGAGGAGAAACTGTACCTGGCCACCACCAAGGGCGGGCAGTTCCATACCGACGTGGAGTACGAGGACGGAAGCTACATTTTATTTGGGAAGGAGACGGCGGGCCTGCCAAGGGACTTTATCGATGCCCATGCCGACACCGCGGTCCGGATCCCCATGGGGGAAGAAGTCAACCTGCGTTCCCTGAACCTCTCCAACTCCGCCGCCATCATTTTATATGAAGCGCTGAGGCAACAGGGCTTTCCGGGATTGTACTAGGTTGGAGCTAGAAGCTAGAAGCTGGGAGATGGGAGATAGGAGATTGGAGATTGCAGATTGGAGATGGGAGAATCGGGAGGGCTGCTTCAGGCGAGCAATAGTTCCTCGGAGAGAAAGGCGCTCGTAGAAGTCGGACCATTCAAGGCGATCTAGCCCCGTTTGAAGGCGCCGATTCCGGAGAGGAAGCTATTGTCGCCCCTGCAGCCCGACTCCAGACTCCCGACTTAAGACTTCAGACTCATCCCCGAACAAACTTTGTTAAATAATTATTTTTTGTCCGTGTTTTACAATTTCCTGTTTGATAAATGCGGATTTATGCTATAATGATAAGGTAAGTGCGAAATGCACCACGAAAAATATCATGAACTAATAACAGGAGGTTTTTACCACTATGAGCGTAAAAGTTGGAATCAATGGATTTGGCAGAATCGGAAGAAATGCTTTCAAAGCATATATCGACAAGAACCCGGATTTTGAGATCGTAGCAGTCAACGACCTGACAGACCCGGCAACACTGGCACACCTGCTGAAATATGACAGCTGCTTCGGCAAGTTCGACGGCACTGTAGAAGCTAAAGAAGGTGCGATCGTTGTAAACGGTAAGGAAATCAAGATCCTGTCCGAAACGGATCCGGCACAGCTGCCCTGGAAGGAACTGGGCGTTGAAGTCGTTCTGGAATCCACCGGCCGCTTCACCGACCGGGAAGGCGCATCCAAGCACATCGAAGCCGGCGCAAAGAAAGTTGTCATTTCCGCTCCCGCAAAGAAGGAAGACATCACCATCGTTATGGGCGTTAACGAAGAAAAGTATGATCCGGCAGCTCACAATATCATTTCCAACGCATCCTGCACCACCAACTGCCTGGCACCTTTCGCCAAGGTTCTGGATGCTGAATTCGGTATTGAAAAAGGCCTCATGACCACAGTTCATTCCTATACAAACGACCAGAAGATCCTGGATCTGCCCCACAAAGACCTGAGAAGAGCCCGTGCGGCTGCTTTATCCATGATCCCCACCACCACCGGTGCGGCAAAAGCGGTTGCTCTGGTACTGCCCCAGCTGAAGGGCAAGCTCAACGGCATGGCGATGAGAGTTCCGACTCCTACCGTTTCCGTTGTAGACCTGGTTTGCGAACTGAAGAAGCCCGCGACTGTAGAAGAAATCAATGACGCCATGAAGAAAGCCGCTGAAGGCGAAATGAAGGGCGTTTTAGGTTATTGCGATGAACCGCTGGTATCCATCGACTTCAAGCAGGATCCCCGGTCCTCCATCGTAGACGCACTCTCCACCATGGTCATCGACGGGAAGATGGCGAAGGTCGTTTCCTGGTATGACAATGAATGGGGTTATTCCAACAGAGCCATCGATCTGATCGATTATATCATCAAAAAAGGCCTGTAAACCAACACGATAGCAAGGATTCCGCACCCCGCAAGGGATGCGGATTTCTTCGGTTAATAAGAAGAAAAACGTAAAGAGGTAATCATGAAAAAGACCATCAAAGATATCAATGTTAAGGGGAAATACGTATTCGTACGGTGCGATCTGAATGTGCCGAGAAAAGATGGAGTCATCACCGATGACAAGCGGATCCGGGCGGCCCTGCCCACCATCAAATACCTGCTGGGAAAAGGCGGCCGGCTGGTTTTATGCTCCCACATGGGAAGACCGAAAGGCAAAGTGGATCCGTCCCTGTCTCTGGCTCCGGTAGCAGCACGGCTGACCCACCTGCTGGGACAGGACGTACCTCTGGCGAAGGATGTCATCGGCGAAGATGCCTGGAGACTCCACGACCAGCTGGAAGATGGCCAGGCCATGCTTCTGGAAAATGTCCGGTTCCACCCGGAAGAAGAAAAAAATGACCCGGAATTTGCCAAAGAACTGGCGAAGTTCGGTGACTTCTTTGTCATGGACGCCTTCGGCGTTTCCCACAGAGCCCACGCCTCCACAGCGGGGATCTCTGAATACCTCACCACGGTGGCAGGCTTCCTGATGGAAGACGAGATCAAGCACCTGGGCGAGGCCCTGGAAAATGTCGATCGGCCCTATACCGCTATCATGGGCGGCTCCAAGGTCAGCGATAAGATCCTGCTGATCGAAAACATGATCAGCAAAGTGGATGCGCTGATCATCGGCGGCGGGATGGCCTACACCTTCATCAAAGCCTTAGGCGGCAGCATCGGGAAATCCCTGTGCGAAGAGGATATGGTGGACCTGGCCAAAGACATCATCCGCAAGGCGGAGGAAGCCGGCGTGAAGCTGATGCTGCCGGTGGACACCGTGGCGGCAAAGGAATTCAAGAACGATTCACCTTCTGAAGTCGTAGATATCATGGAGATCCCGGAAGATGAGATGGGTCTGGACATCGGACCGAAGTCCGAGAAACTGTTTGCGGACCAGATCTCCCACTCCAAGACCGTGGTATGGAACGGGCCGATGGGCGTGTTTGAAATGCCGAACTTCGAATCCGGTACCCGCTGCATCGCGGAAGCCATGGCCAAGTGTTCCGGAAAGACCATCGTCGGCGGCGGCGACAGCGGCGCGGCGGTAGCCCAGTTTGGACTGGAAGACGAGATGCTTCTGGTTTCCACCGGCGGCGGCGCTTCCCTGGAATTCCTGGAAGGCAAGCAGCTCCCGGGCGTTGTTTGCATCGAAGAAAAGGAACGGATCCCCTTCATCGCCGGCAACTGGAAGATGTACAAGACCATCGAAGAAGCAAAGAAATTCGTGGAAGAATTCAAACAGATATATAAGAAGGAAGAAGTGGAAGTGGGCCTGATCGTGCCGTACCTGCAGATCCCGGCGGTGAAAGAACTGACGGAAGGCACCGGCATCCGCGTTGGCGCCCAGAACATGCACTTCGAAGACTACGGCGCATTTACCGGCGAGATCTCCGCTCCGATGCTGAAGGAAGTTGGGATCGACTGCTGCATCATCGGCCACTCCGAACGTCGGCAGTATTTCGGTGAGACCGATGAGACCGTCAATAAAAAGATGAAGAAAGCCTTCCGGTATGAGATCACTCCGATCCTCTGCGTAGGGGAATCCCTGGAAGAAAGAGAAGCCGGCAAAGCTTTCGAAGTAGTGGAAAAACAGATCCAGGCGGACTTCGCGTGGATCCCGGCGGAACAGGCTGCTACGGCAGTGGTGGCGTATGAACCCATCTGGGCCATCGGCACCGGCAAGACAGCCACCGCGGAACAGGCCAATGAGATGTGCGAAGCCATCCGCAAGGTCCTGGCAGAGTGCTATGATGAAGCCACTGCCAACAAGATCCGGATCCAGTACGGCGGCAGCGTGAAGCCTGCAAATTCCGAGGAGATCCTCTCCCAACCGGACATTGACGGGGCTCTGGTAGGCGGCGCCAGCCTGAAACCCGAAGAATTTATCCAAATCGTGAAAATCTGATTGATTTTCTCCCATCGGTGTGATAAAGTACTACTGTTAGCGACACGGGAGGAGGTGTAAAAACACATGAAGATTTTCCTGATGATCATTTTGGTCATTGCGAGTATCGCTTTGATTGCAAGTATTCTGCTGCAGTCCGGTAACAGTGCCGGTCTTTCAGGAGCCATCGGCGGCGGCGCGGAACAGATTTTCGGTAAGAAAAAGGCCCGCGGTTATGACGCGCTTCTGGAGAAAATCACTACGATCTGCGCAGTACTGTTTATCCTGGTTTCCATCATTCTGCTGATCATTCAATAACCGTCAGGGGACCAACAGGAAACGCAGACGACAGACTGTGTTAATAAAATTAATCACATATTAATAGGAGGTTTTTTCAAAATGGAGAGTTTAGTTGTTCTGGCTCCACTGGCCGCAGTCGTTGGCCTGATCGTGGCAATCTGCCTGGCATCGTGGATCAAGAAGCAGCCGGAAGGAACAGACCGGATGGCAGAGATCTCGTCCTTTATTCGTGAGGGTGCCTTCGCATTCCTGAAGAGAGAATATCGGACCATGATCATCGTGATCATCGCCCTGTTCATCATCATCGGCGTTGCCATCAGCTGGGTGACCGCTGTACTGTATGTCATCGGTGCATGCCTGTCTGTACTGGCCGGTTTCTTCGGCATGAACGTTGCTACACTGGGTAACGTAAGAACCGCGAATGCTGCAAGAGAAAGCGGCATGGTTGGAGCTTTAAAAGTTGCGTTCCGTTCCGGAGCGGTTATGGGTCTGGCAGTATCCGGCCTGGGTCTGTTAGGACTGGGCGTGGTATTCTGCGTACTGGATCTGGCTACCGTGAACCAGTGCGTCACCGGTTTTGGTCTGGGTGCTTCCTCCATGGCTCTGTTCGGCCGTGTAGGCGGCGGTATCTACACAAAGGCTGCTGACGTAGGCGCTGACTTAGTAGGTAAAGTAGAAGCCGGTATTCCGGAAGATGACCCGAGAAACCCGGCTGTAATCGCAGATAACGTAGGCGACAACGTAGGTGACGTTGCTGGTATGGGTTCCGACCTGTTCGAATCCTATGTTGGTTCCATCATCTCCGCCATCACACTGGCTGCAGTTGCCGCTGCTAATTCCGGCGGAATGTTCGATGCAAACACCGCTGCTATGTTCCCGCTGATTCTGGCAGGCGTTGGCATCATCGCATCCGTTATCGGTATCCTGTGCGTGCGGGGCAAAGAAGGCGGAAATCCGGCCGGCGCTCTGAACATGGGTACATACATTTCCGGTATCATCGTAGTCATCTGCACACTGATCCTGTCCAACACCATGCTGGGAAGCATGAAATATGCTGCTGCTATCATCGCCGGTCTGGTTGTTGGTATTGCAATCGGTAAGATCACAGAAGTTTACACTTCCACCGATTATAAATCCGTTAAGAAAATCGCAGAACAGTCCCAGACTGGTGCTGCGACCACCATCATCTCCGGCCTGGGCGTTGGGATGATGTCCACCGTATGGCCGATCCTGCTGATCTGCGTAGGCGTATTCGTTGCTTATCAGACAGCCGGTCTGTATGGTATCGCTCTTTCCGCAGTTGGTATGCTGTCCACAACCGGTATGACGGTAGCGGTAGACGCTTACGGTCCGGTTTCCGACAATGCCGGCGGTATTGCTGAAATGGCAGAACTGCCTCACGAAGTACGTGAGATCACAGATAAACTGGATGCTGTTGGTAACACCACAGCTGCTATTGGTAAAGGCTTTGCGATCGGTTCCGCTGCTCTGACAGCTCTGGCTCTGTTCGCATCCTATGCTGCAGTAACCGATCTGAGCACAGTAGACCTGCTCCAGCCGATCGTTGTAATCGGTCTGTTCATCGGCGCTATGCTGCCGTTCCTGTTCTCTGCTTTCACTATGAATTCCGTAGGTAAGGCTGCGAACCAGATGATCGAAGAAGTAAGAAGACAGTTCCGGACCATCCCTGGCATCATGGAAGGTACCGGTAAACCGGATTACGCTAAGTGCGTAGACATTTCCACCGGTTCCGCACTGAAGGAAATGATCATCCCGGGTCTGATCGCTATCGTTGCTCCTCTGGCTGTTGGCCTGATCTTAGGGCCTGAAGCACTGGGCGGTATGTTAGCCGGTGCTCTGTCCGCTGGTGTTCTGCTGGCTATCATGATGGCTAATGCAGGCGGCGCATGGGACAATGCCAAGAAGTTCGTTGAAGGTGGAAACTATGGCGGCAAGGGCAGCGAAACTCACGCTGCTACCGTTATCGGCGACACCGTCGGTGACCCGTTCAAGGATACTTCCGGTCCTTCCATCAACATCCTGATCAAGCTGATGACTATCGTGGCAGTTGTATTTGCTCCGATTTTCGTAGCAGTAGGCGGGATCCTCTAATTCCAATAGAGTACTGTCAAGGGCGATCTGTTCAGATCGCCCTTTTTGTTGTTT
>CADBSL010000110.1 GCA_902797345.1 uncultured Eubacteriales bacterium | reverse complement strand
TCCGCCCTCTTCCAGTTCATTTTTTGGTTTATGATTAAAATTCAGTAACGGCATTGTTTTCCTCTATCAAATAAACTCTTTACTCCCTACGATCCGGATCTGCTGGTCCACATTCGTCGGGATGCCTTCGATGATGAGCTCGCACAGGGCTGCATTCATCTTCCGGACCGCTTCCTCCCGGGTGGTGGAATAGATGATCAGTTTCCCCACCAACGGGTCATAGTAAGGGGTGACTTCGGTGCCCATCACCAGGTATGTGTCGAACCGCACGAAGGGTCCGCCTGGCTGATGGATAAAGGTCACTCTCCCCGGTGCCAGCGCATTGATCCGGCACTCGATGGCGCATCCGTTCAGGTCGATCTCCTGCTGGGTGAATCCCAGGGGGATCCCTGCAGCGATCCGGATCTGCCACTTGACCATATCGATGCCCGTGAGTGACTCCGTCACCGTGTGCTCCACTTGGAGCCGGAGGTTCATCTCCATGAAGTAGAAGTTTCCTTCCCCATCCATCAGGAACTCCAGGGTCCCCGCGCCGGTATAGCCGGTCTTTTTGACCGCATCCACCACCAGGGGGATCATCTTCATCCGGGTCTCATCGCTGACCGCCGGTGAAGGGCTTTCTTCCAGGATCTTCTGATTGTTTACCTGGATGGTGCAGTCCCGGTCTCCCAGGCACACCACGTTCCCCTGCTCATCCGCCAGGATCTGGAATTCGATGTGGCGGGCAGGGTTGATGTATTTTTCCATGTAGACACTGCCGTCGCCGAAGGCACTTTTCGCCTCAGCCACGGAGGTCTGGTACGCATTTTCCAGTTCATCTTCGTGCTGGACCAGTCGGATCCCGCGGCCGCCGCCGCCGGAAGCTGCTTTCAGCATCAACGGATAACCCACTTTCCGTCCCTCGACCAACGCCTCCTCCACACTGTGAAGGATGCCGCAGCCGGGGATGATGGGCAGGCCCGCTTCTCTCATGAGATTTTTCGCGGTTTCTTTATTGGACAGCCGCTTCATCTGTTCCGCCGAAGGGCCGATAAATGTCAGGTTGTTCTGCCGGCAGGCTTCCGCGAAGTCCGCGTTCTCCGACAGGAATCCGTAGCCCGGGTGGATCGCCTGGGCACCGCTGACCAGTGCCGCGCTGATGATCTGATCCATATTCAGATAACTCTGTGCCGGGCTGGCAGGCCCGATACAGAAGGCTTCATCCGCCATCGCCACATGGAGGGTGTCCCGGTCCGCCTCGGAATACACCGCTACGGTGGAGATCCCCATCTCCCGGCAGGCCCGGATGATCCGAACGGCGATCTCTCCCCGTCCGGCGATCAGGATCTTTGAAAACATTATCTTTCACCTGCCAGTACAAAGGAAAAGTCCGCTTCCGCGCACACGGCATCCCCCACAAAAGCTTTCCCCTTCGCAAAATAGAAGGGGTGCTTGGACCGGGTGATGGTGCACCGGGTGACGATGGTGTCTCCCGGTTTCGCGGAGCTGCGGAATTTCACGTTATTCATCCCCGTATACATCGGTACGATGCCGGGGTCATCTTCCATTTTATCCTGAAGAAGGACGCAGACGGATTGTGCCAGGATCTCGCACAGGATCACACCCGGCACGATGGGGTTCCCGGGGAAATGCCCCTGGAGAAAAAACTCGTCCCCTTTGACGGTATACCGCCCTACGGCTTCTTCCTCGACCTTTTCTGCCTCATCCAACAGCAGCATGGGCTCCCGGTGAGGCAAGATGGATTTCAGTTCGTTTTTATTCATTGCTCCACCTGCTTTACTCGGATCACGAACAGCTTCTGGCCGTACTCCACCACCTGGTTGTTTTCGGCACAGACCTGTTCGATGACGCCGTCCTGTTCCGCCAGGATCTCGTTCATCAGCTTCATAGCCTCCACGATACAGAGCACATCTCCTTTTTTGACTTCGTCCCCCACAGCCACGAAAGGTTTCGCGTCGGCAGAGGGCGCTTCGTAGAAGACTCCCACGAAGGGCGACGTCACATTCACCAGCTCCGTATCCTTATTATCCGCTGCATTATCGTCTTTTACGCGGAAACCGATCTCATTGTCGTCTTCTTCCTCTTCTGCACGAAGAGAGAATCCCCGCATCAGACCGTTCATTTCCATCCGCCGGACCTTGCCGTTCTCGTCAAAGTCCAGTCCCGTCAGCCCCAGCTCCCGCATCAGGGCCGCATATCCTCTGAGTTGTTCTTCATTCATATCTATACCCTCCGGAAGGCCAGGCTGGCATTGTGGCCCCCAAAGCCAAAGGAATTCGACACCGCAAAGTCGATGTCCGCTTTCACCGCTTCATTCGGCACATAGTCCAGGTCGCATTCCGGGTCCGGACTGTGCAGGTTGATGGTGGGCGGGATGATCCCTTCATTCAGCACCTTCAGGCAGACGATAGCTTCGATGGCTCCCGCTGCCCCCAGGAGGTGTCCCGTCATGGACTTGGTGGAGCTAATCTTCACTTCTTTTGCTTTATCTTCTCCGAAAGCCGCTTTGATGGCCGCCGTTTCCGCCGAGTCGTTCAGGTGTGTGCCGGTGCCGTGGGCATTCACATAGACTTTTTCGGTCCCGTTGTATCCGGCTTCTTCAAGAGCCAGGGAGATCGCTCTTCCGGCTTCCCGGGCGTCCTCTCTCGGTGCGGTGATGTGGTGAGCGTCGCAGGTAGAACCGTATCCGCAGATCTCGCCGTAGATCTTCGCACCCCGGGCCACCGCGTGTTCGTATTCTTCCAGCACCAGGGCCGCGCCGCCTTCTCCCATGACGAATCCCGCTCTCCGGGAATCAAAAGGAAGGGACGCTTCGTTCGGATCCTCTGCCACCGAAAGGGCCTGCATGTTGATAAAGCCCGCCATCCCTACAGTGGTGATGGCTGCCTCCGAACCGCCGGCGATGGCTCCGTCCAGATATCCGTGCCGGATGGCCCGGACCGCTTCGCCGATGGCATTGGAGCCGGAAGCACAGGCTGTCACCGAAGGCATCGCCGCACCCCGGCAGTCGAATTTGATGGCGATCATACCGGAGCTCATATTGGAGATCAGCATGGGGATAAAGAAGGGGGATACCCTTCTGGGTCCTTTCTCCATCAGTTTCGTGGTCTCCTGGACGAAGGTGGTGATCCCGCCGATGCCGGTGCCCATATACACCCCCATCTTTTCCGGGTCAATGCGGCCTTTGAGACCGCTTTCTTCCATTGCCTGGCAGGCAGCCGCAAAGCCGAACTGGGCATACCGGTCGGTCTTGAGCATCTCCGCCTTTGGCATATATTCTCTGGCGTCGAAGTCCCTGACTTCCGCCGCCAGCTTCGCTTTATAGTTTTCTGTATCAAATAAGGTGATGGGTCCAATGCCGTTCTTCCCGGCCACCAGATTGTCCCAACACTCGGAAACACTGTTCCCGAGAGGACTCACCAGCCCCATCCCGGTCACTACAACTCTTCTCATTCTTCCTCCTAACTAGATCCCTAATCCCCCATCTACTCTAATAACTTCACCGGTGATATAATCCGACATTTCCGACGCCAGAAAATACGCCGTTTCGGCGACTTCCTCCGGGGTGCCGGTCCGCTTCATGGGGATCCCGGCCGCCATGGCGCCTTCCTCGTCCAGTTCCGACGTCATCTTCGTCCGGATGAAGCCGGGGGCGATGGCATTGCAGGTGATATTCTTCACAGCCATTTCCCGGGCCACGGACTTGGTCAGGCCGATCACACCGGCTTTCGAGGCTGCATAATTGGCCTGTCCCGGATTGCCCATCATCCCCACAACGGAGCTGATGTTGACGATCTTTCCCCGTTTGTTCCGCATGAACACAGGGATGCAGTGCCGGATCAGATTATAGGTACCCTTCAAATTCGTGGCGATGACCGCATCGAATTCCTCTTCTTTCATCATGGGGATCAGGTTGTCCTTCGTGATCCCGGCGTTGTTCACCAGGATATCGAAAAGGCCGAATTCCTTTTTGACCGCCGCCACGGTTTCCTTCACTTTGTCGTGATCCGCCACATCGCACTGGTAGATCTCCGCCTTCACGCCGGCCGCTTCACAGTCGGCCTTCACGCTTTCGGCACCTTCTGTATTGCCGGCATAGATCAGCGCCACATTGGCACCGCCTTCGGCAAACCGCCGGGCGATGGCCGCGCCGATCCCCGAAGAAGCTCCGGTGATCAGGGCTGTCTTGTTTTTCATTTTTATCTCCTTTGGAGTCTTAAGTCCTAAGTCTTAAGTCTTGAGAGAACTCTTCTTCAGACTCCAGACTCCAGACTTAAGTCTTACAACAACTCTTCCACATTCACGGCCTTTACGCCGCTGTCGATTTTCTTCACAAACCCGCACAGGGTCTCTCCCGGGCCGGCTTCGATAAAGGTGTCCACGCCCCGGGCGATCATATCCTCCACGATGGCCTGCCAACGGACCGGGTGATTGATCTGGTCCTCCAGAAGCTTCGCGTAATCCCCTTCATAAGGTCTTCCCGTACCATTGGAATACAGGGGGATCTCAGGGGTGTTGAATTCGATGGTCCGGACCAGCTTCCCAAAATCCATCGAAGCCTGTTCCATGAACGGGGAGTGGAAACCTCCCGCCACCTTCAGCGGAAGCGCTCTCCCGCCGGCTTCTTTGATCCGGGCCGAAAAGGCCTTGAATTCCTCTGCCGCGGCAGCCACTGTCAGCTGTCCCGGACAATTATAGTTCACCGGGTAGACCTGCTCAAATTCCCGGCAGATCTCCTCCACCTGCTCATTGGTCAGCTTCAACACCGCCGCCATTTTGGAACCGGCAGCATCCGCATCCCGCTGCATCAGCTCGCCCCGCCGGCAGACCAGTTCAAAACCGGTGGCAAAATCCACCGCTCCGGAATAGGTCAAAGCAGCGATCTCTCCCAGAGAATAACCGGCGGTCATATCCGCCCGGATCCCCTTCTCATCCAAAGCCGCAGCCGCCGCCAGCTCAACGGTGAACATGCAGGGCTGGGTGTTGGAGGTGATGGAAAGCTCCGCGACATCCGCTGTGAAGCATTGCTCCGAGGTCCCCGGCCGCAGGCTGTCCGCCTGTTCAAAAACGGCCCGGGCTGCCGCCGAAGCATCCCAAAGTTCCTTTCCCATGCCGGTGTGCTGTGTTCCCTGTCCGGAAAACAGTACCGCTATCTTACCCATTTTGCACTCTCCCTGAGGCATTGTTCCGCCTCTTCACAGACTTCTCTGACGATTTCAGCGGCCGGCTGTTCTTTTGAGATCATTGCCGCCACCTGGCCCGCCAGAAAGCTGCCCTTTTCCGCATCTCCATCGATCACGGCCGCACGAAGCGCGCCTTCGCCCTTCTTTTCCAGCTCGTCGTCGGAGATGTCCGTATATTCCAGTTTGGCATAGTCCCGGGTGAAGGGAGTCTTCAATCCCCGCACCGGGTGACCCAGCCGCCGTCCCGTGACGATGGTATCCAGGTCCTTTGCCTTCTTCAATCTCTCTTTATAGTTTCCGTGGATGCTGCATTCTTCCGCCAGGAGGAACCGGGTGCCCATCTGAACGCCCTCCGCCCCCAGCATGAAGGCCGCCGCAAAGCCACGTCCGTCGGCGATGCCGCCGGCAGCGATCACCGGTATCTCCACCGCGTCACAGACCTGCGGGACCAGTGCCATCGTGGTGAGTTCTCCCACATGGCCGCCGCTTTCCGTGCCCTCTGCGATCAGGGCGGAAGCCCCCACCCGGACCATCAGCTTCGCCATGGCAACAGAAGCCACCACCGGGATCACCTGTACCCCGGCTTCTTTCCACGCCTTCATATATTTCAGAGGATTTCCGGCACCGGTGGTGACCACCGCCGCCTTCTCTTCCGCGATCACCCGGGCCACTTCGTCCACAAAGGGACTCATCAGCATCACGTTGACGCCGAAGGGCTTGTCCGTCAGGGATTTGGCGATCCGGATCTGCTCCCGGACATACTCCGCCGGGGCATTTCCTGCCGCGATGATCCCCAGGCCGCCGCCTTCCGACACCGCCGCCGCCAGTTTCCCGTCAGCGATCCAGGCCATCCCGCCCTGGAAGACCGGATAGTCGATCCCCAGGAGTTCATTGATTCTCGTTTTGATCATGTTCTAGCACTTCTCTTCGATAAAGGTCACCAGTTCCCCAACGGTTTCGATCTTGTCAGAGAGTTCGATTTCCTTATCCAGTTTATCTTCCAGTTCCATCACCATCTCCACCATGTCCAGGGAATCGATTCCCAGATCTTTGAAGGAGCTTTCCAATGTGATCTCGTTTTTATCCATTTCCATCTTATCTGCGATCAGTTCCTGAATAGCTTCAAATACCATACTTCTTACCTCCGATTATCATTGGATTTCATATCTTTTCTTCTCTTTTATGGACGTTTTCACCGGGATCAGCATCCCGGCAATCCATCAAACAATTTTATCATCGTTGGGGGTCATCGTCAATACTGCGACTGAAAAGAGCCCCCCATTTGGGAGGCTCTTCGCGATAATAGTCACTTGTCTATAAATACTATTCCGTCGCCTTTTTGTGTTCGGATTCTCCGATCAGGCTCTCCAGAGTCTGGAACAGAGTATCCGGTTCCACCGGTTTGCTGAGGTGAGCGTTGAGCCCTGCCTGAAGACTCCGCTGCACATCCTCGTCGAAGGCATTGGCCGTCAGCGCGATGATGGGGATCTCCTTCGCATCCGCCCGGTCCATCTCCCGGATCACGGAAGTGGCCGTCAGCCCATCCATCTCCGGCATCCGCATATCCATCAGGATCGCATCGTAATATCCGACCGGATGGCTTTCGAACAGTTCCACGGCGATCTTGCCGTTCTCCGCATGATCCGCCTCGATATCCCGCATCTTCAGGACCTCTTTCATGATCTCCGCATTGACCATCATATCCTCTGCCAAAAGGATCCGCCGACCCCTCAGGTCCGCTTTATAGATCGGGCCTCTGACGGCAGTACTCTTCCGCTGGATAGCCCGTTCGAATTCTTCAATTACGTTCGTGGCAAACAGCGGTTTGGCGATGAAGCTGTCCACACCGGCACTCAGCGCCTCTTCCAGAACATCATCCCATTTATATGCCGTCAGGATGATGATCGCGGAATCATTGCCAACGATCTCCCGGATCGCCCGGGTCGTTTCCACCCCATCCATCTCCGGCATCTTCCAATCGATCAGAATGAGATTGTAAGGACTCCGGCGTGCGTGCCGCAGCCGTACCATCTCGATGGCTTCCTTCCCGGAGTTGCATACTTCGGTACCGATGCCGACGGATTCCAGCACCAGCTTCGCATGCTCACAGGCCACTTCGTCGTCATCCACCACCAGGACGCTGAGCTCCTGCGGACGGATATCGCTGTATCC
>CADBSL010000109.1 GCA_902797345.1 uncultured Eubacteriales bacterium | reverse complement strand
TCGAACCCCTGACCTCGTGATTGCGAACCACGCGCTCTACCAACTGAGCTAATGCCCCCTGTCTCACCGAAGGTTATTATAGCACAGGGGCATTTTAAATTCAACAATACATTTTATGAATCTATGGATTTTTTCCGGATCCCGATCATTCTTCATTGCGCCCCGGGATCATGTGCCCGGCCGCATTTCTTTGGGCATCCAGTTCATTCATGTCTGTAACTGTGATCAAAGATTCCGGACCCAGCAGATAGTATTCATTATCCGTCCGGCTCAGCCAGGAACGGCTGGAGGCCATCTGGAATACCCGTACGGCATCCCCGATCTCCAGAGTATACCCTTCCACCACCAGTTCCTGCGGCGAAACGAAGATCGTTTCATAACGGTCGCCGCCCAGGGAAACCACACTGGATTCGGTGAAATTCTGTCCGTAAATATGGACGTCGTTCCCCACTTGCTGGAAGCTGTCCATGGTGATCTCCCGGATCCCCATCTTCATTTCCGTGGATTCCGGAGGACCATCCTCTCCGTAGAAATACTTCTTTCCGTAAAGCGCATCGTATTCCACCATTTGCAGGTCTCTCATGTATTCGGAATCCGATGTGTCGTAGTCATTGTTTTCGTGCAGCTTCGCCAAGGTCCAGTCGTGGAAGCCCAGGTTGCTGGTGAGGTAGGCGGAGAGCTGATAGGTGCACAGATCTCTTCCTTCCAGTTTCAGCCCGAAATTGTTCCAGATGATGTATTCTGAATCGTAGATGGAAGCGCCTTCAATCAGGTCCTCCTCCACCATGCCGGTGTTCGGGAGGTGGTCTCCGTAGAATACGACCACCGTCGGCTCGCTGAATTGATCCAGGGTGTCGCACAGTTCCTTCACGAATGCATCGGTTTCATAGCACTGATTGATGTAGTATTCGTAGGCGTTCTTCTCCCCTTCCGTAGCCGCGCCTTCCAGGGTGATCGTCTGGTTCTCATCGACGACTTCCTCGGGATACCGGCCATGAGGCTGGACGGAAACAGCGAAGATGAAGTCCTGTCCTTCCGTGGAATTCAGGGTGTCCATAATCTCGCCGGTGAGGATCTTATCCTTCGCCCAACCCAGGGCGTTCCGTTCGATCCCCTGCATGTATTCCTGAGAAGTGAAGGTGTCGAATCCCAGGTGAGGATAAACCTTGTTCCGGGCATAGAAGTTCCCGGCGTGGTTGTGGATCGCGTGGGTAGAATACCCCAGCTTTTTGAGTTCAAAGTTGATGGAATCGCAGGTCTCGTTCCGCAGGACTGTGGAATAGGGGTACTCTCCTGCCCCGAAGAACTGGACGTTCATCCCCGTCAGGATGTCAAATTCCGTATTGGCCGTCCCCGTACCGAAGCTGGCCACTTTCAGGATCCCTGTGGGCCACTCCTGCTTCATTTGCACAAAGTTGGGGACCGGCTGCTGGGAATAGGTGAACCGGCGTAGCTTATTCACATCAAAGAAGGATTCCAACTGAACGTATACGATATTGGGCCGTTTGGACGACACCTCTCCCGTAGGTTCGTTTTCCGACAGGATCCGTTCGATGTTTTCCTCATTATAGACGTCGGGTTTGGAGATCCCGTTATCGAAAAGGCTCAGGCCAAAGCAATAGACCAGCCCGTATTTCGTGTAAGCGTTGGTAACATTATCAAAATGGGACGCCACCGCACCGATGCTCTGAGCCCCGATCATGGAACCGTACGTCAGCCCGGCAACAAGAACGATCGCCAGGATGGAACGGATGTACTTCGGCCGGATCTTTTTCGTTTTGAGCCATAAAAGACCCAGAAGGAGGACCGCCACTACCAATACAATGATGCAGAGGATGATCTGCCAGGGTTTCATATACATGTTGACAATAGTCATAACAGACTTCGCCACCCGGAAATCCACCGCACGAAGCGGCGTGGTTCGGAAGGTCCGGATGATGAAGTTGACGATGGCGAATATCAGGAAAATCAGGCTGATGAACACCATGCCGCACCGTCTTTTCCGGAACAGCAGAGTGACACTCAAAAAAGTGGTGATGATCAATGCGTTCACCAGGAACATCACCGGGTTGGATATCAAAAACCGCAGACACCCTGCCGGGGACCGCTGGTTCAATATTTCTATCACTGTGGACAGAATGATCCCGTTGATGATCACCATCAGGAACGGGTGCTTCTCATCCCATTTATCTAATCTTCCGATCCAATTCTTCATTTCCATTCTCCTGTGTTTAGGTACATTCCTTTGATATTATATCTCATTTACAAAAAAATGATATGATAAATTTCTGATTTTTCGATTTTTTCATCAATCATCAAAAAAACTGATTTTGGGGGCTATCATAAAACATCTAAATGTTTTATAATGATATGAGGATAACTGATGTTTTGTGGATATTGAGAGAAGGTAATAATAATGAGTTTGGTGAAGTATAATGCGATGCTGAAGGTGATCGAACACAACAGTATCACCAAAGCTGCAGAAGAGATCGGATATACTCAGTCCGGTATCAGCTATATGGTAAAAACCCTGGAGAACGAATTCGGCTTTCCTCTGTTGATCCGAAGCAAAGAAGGCGTGATCCCTACAGAAAACGCGCTCCGGCTCAAACCGGTACTGCAGAAAATGGTGGATACCCAGGAAGAACTGGAGTCTCTGATCCAGGATCTGAAGCACGCGGCACTGGGGACCATCCGGATCGGCAGCTACAATTCCATGCTGCTGACTTGGCTGCCCCAGATCCTGAAGAAGTTCTATCAAAAGTTTCCGGATGTGGATGTCAAACTGGTGGAAGGGATGGACCCGGAGCTGGTGGAGATGCTGAAAAACGGCACCATCGATATCGCCTTCACTGCCAATACGGCTCCGGAAGGATTCAAGTTTATGAAACTGGCTTCCGATCCATTTCAACTCATCGTACCAAAGGGACATGACCTGGCCTCCAAGGAGAAGGTCACTCTGGACGATGTTGCCCGGTATAAACTGGTGCTTCCCAATGAAAACTATTTTAACTGGATCACCAATTATCTGGACACCCACAATGCGACCGGTCCACAGTTTTCCTATCAACTGAAGGATTCGACGGCGATCATTTCCATGGTGGCAAACGACCTGGCCATCACGATCCTTCCCAAGCGATCGCTTTCCGCGGTGCCGGACAATGTGGTGGTGAAGGATTTCAGTGAAAACTATTCCAGGGTGCTGGGGATCACTTACCCGGACAATAAGCAGATGTCCTCCATCATCTCCGCATTCCTGACAACAGCCAAAGAAGTCGTCAACAAAAAAGAACTGTAAAAGAATCCGCAGCCCGATCCCGGGCTGCGGATCTTTATTTATAACTGTTGATAACGCATTAAAATCGTCGCTGCCTCCGCCCGGGTGGCACTGGCCTTCGGGGCGATGGTCGTTCCGGTCTTCCCGGCGATGAGCCCTGTGTCGTTCGTCCACAGCAGGCCTTCCCATGCCCAGTCGCTGATCTGGTTGGCATCCACATACATGCTCAATCCCCAGCCGCTTCCGCCGGCAGTTGGCAGCCCATCCACGATCCGGGCGTACCGGTACAGGATCACAGCAAACTGTTCCCGGGTGATGGGGTCGTTGGGGCCGAATCTTCCGTCTCCGTAGCCGCCCACCACCTGGTTTGCCGCCGCCCAGTTGACTGCGTCTGTGTACCAGGCGTTCCAGGCCACGTCCTTGAAGTTGACAGCGCCCTGTTCATCGGAACCCAAAGAAGGTTCTCCCGCCAATCGATACAGGATCGTCACCAGCATCCCCCGGCTTACCGGTGTGTTGGGTTCGAATTTGGTGGCTCCTGTTCCATTCATCATACCATGAGTCAATGCGTAATCCACCGCCTCATGATACCAGCCGGTCTGGCTCACATCCTTGAAATCCTTTGCCGGACAGACTTCCGCGTGAGGGATCGCCTGGAACGTATAGGTGTAGGTCATATTTCCGGTGATCCCGCCTTCCACTGAGGTGGGGACCGCATCCCAGGCGCCGTTCCGATACCCTTCCAGCGGTTTCATCCCCAGAGGGATCTGTACGGACTGGAGGGTGCCGACACCGTTGAGCGTATCCAGCGTGACGACCTTATCCGCGATCGTTCCGTCGCTCCAGGTCCCGTTTTTCACCTTGAAAGTCACCTTCGCGGTACCCTTTCGGATCATTTTATACTGCGCTGTATAAGTCACGTTGCCCAACACCGGCGTGAGCGCTTTGTCCCAGCCGTTGAAGGTATACAGGTAATCATCGGTCTCTTCTTTCACCGGCTCCTCCCCATCATAGGACGGCTGTGTTCCGTAGCGGATGCCTTTGTCTTCTTCCAGCAGATCGCCGTTCTCATCCAGCCAGGTAACGGTGTAGGTCTCTTTCGGCGGATCCTCCACCGGCACAGTCTTTTCTGCGGTGTACAGGTCTCCTCCCGGGAACCGGAGCTGATAGGTCACATCCACTTCTTTTTCACCCATCGCCGGAGTATAATTCAGCGTACTGGTGGTTTCCGACGTCAGGGTCCTATCCTTTGCGGATCCATTCACTGCAGTACCGTTGACAAACCATTCCTCGGAGCAGGGGATGCTGACGCCTTCATCAATATTTGAAACAGCCGCTGTCAGGTTCACTGTCTGAAGAGGCAGGACCTTTTGCGGTTCATAGGTGATCTCCCACTGCATCTTTTCCGCCTGAGCCCACTGGACTTCCCGCTCCGCCCGTGTGGCAAAACCATATTCCAAAAGAGCCTTTCCTTCAGAATACCGTGCGGAACTGCTGCCGGACTTCATCACCACCGCAATGATCCGGCGGCCATCCTGGCTTGCCGTGGCTGTAAAGCACGGGCCGGCGGCACTGGTGGTCCCGGTCTTCAACCCATCGATGCCCGGCACACTGTCATTTTTCAGCAGAGAATTCGTCGTACTGAATGTCTTTCCGTTGAACCCCGCATACTTCAGAGAAGTATACCACAGTACATCCGGATAATCCCGAATCAGGTTCCGTGCCAAAAGGGCCATCGCCCTTGGCGTCACGGCGCTGCCGGTACTGACCAGACCACAGCAATCCCCGAAATGAGCAGAGATCCCCATCTCCTGCGCCTTTGCATTCATCATCGCCACGAATCCGGACTCCGACCCACCGATATGCTCCGCCAAAGCCACCATTGAGCCGTTGGCAGAGGCGGTTAAGATCACTTTCAGGAGATCATGGACGGTATACTGTTCCCCGGCCACCAATCCTTCGTGCCCGGAATAATTGGGGTTTGCAGACACTTTGGCAGCATAAGCGCTGGCGGTGACAGGCGTTTCCATCGTCAATTCACCCTTTTCGATGGCCTCAAAAACCAGGTAGACCCCCATGACCTTCGTCATACTGGCGATGGGCCGGGTGGTATCCAGGTTTTTCCCATAGTAAAATTCTCCGGTCTCAAAATCCAAAGCCGCGGCGCCGGCAGCGGTGACCGTAGGCGTGTCTGCGGCAAAAGCCGGGACTCCGAACAGCAAAGCCAAAGTCAATGCCATCAATAGAATCAAAAGTGTCTTCTTTGCTCTTCCCATATCCACTCTCCTTACAAATCAAAAAAGGGAATGCCAAAGGCATCCCCCGATTTTCTTCGTGTATTATACACGATGCATGTCAAATTGTCAAATCAGCCATGGTTAGTTGGCCTTGACAAACAAACCGCTGTCGCTGTTTTTGGAATCCTTCCAACGAAGCTTGTCTCCTTCTTTCATAAAAGCGCCTTTGGTGATTTCCGGTTCAGAAACCGTCTCCACGCCATCTTCGTCCCAGGTGTGGACCGTGTAGGAACCGTTTTCGTAGCTCAGCATACCGGACGCTTCATCATACGTTCCGGTGATCTCCCATGTGGATGTTTCGGATGCGCTGCTGCCCCAGGATACGAGGATGCTGTAGCTTCCGTCAGCGTTTTTCGTCACGTCCATGTGCGCCCGCTGGCTGATCTCATCTTCCCAGGAACCGGTCAGATCCATTTCACCGCTGACCTGGCTCAGGAATTCTTCGCTGATCTCATCTGCTTCCGTGACCGCTTCGTCAGCAGCAACTTCCGCTTCCTGAACAGCTTCCTGCCCGGCCTGCTGCACTTCTTCCTGGGAGAGCTCCTCCTGTGTGGTGGTACAGGCCGCCATCATCAACATGCAAAGAGCCATTGTCAAAATCAATGCAATTGCTTTTTTCATCTTTGTTTCCTCCTCGAGAATAGTCGTTTGGTTATTTCCATCTCATTATATCCCCCCGGAGCAAAACTGTCTATACCCTGTATTCTGCGGATTTTATGACATTTTCTCCTTCACATCCTCCGCCAGAAGGAATTTGCGCATAGGCTTCATCAGGATCGCAAATACCACCAGGCACAGGATCGTGTCCGGCACCATGTAAGAACCGTTATACAGCGCAGAATAGATCCAGGGCGAGCTCATCTTAAGCCCGAAAAACTCTTCCGGCATATACATCGCCCAGACCGTGGCGCCTACCACATAATGGACCAAAAACCGGGCCAGCGAACCCACGATGGTCCCGATAAAGATGCTGCTTTTCCTGAACCGGAACAGACCGGCCAGTCCCAGCGCGGTAAATGCCAGCAGATAGTCCCCGATGATGGACTGGATCGAAATGGCAAAGCCCCCATCCAGCATGAACTGCAGACAGCCCAGTACAAACCCGCTCAAAAGACCGGATTTCAACCCCCACCGACAGGCATAAAAGAAGATCGGCATCATGACCAGGCAGACGGATCCTCCCCAGGGCATCTCCCACAGCTTGATGTAGCTTAGGATCTGAGCCAGAGCCACCATAAAGGCGCCTTCCACGAGACAACGGATTTTGATTGAAGTGTTGGTGTTCATTTTATCTACCTCCTGTTCCTGCGGAGTTTGCGAAAAAAAACAGTCTGACCACGTGCTGGGTCAGACCATCATAATCCTAACGGAATCGTGAGTTCCCTTCGCCGGCATTATCCGGATCAGGTGTGTGGTTTCCCACAGGGTCGAACGCAAACTTCCTCTCAGCCGCTTTTCGCAGCTCCCCATACACTGTTCGTTATTATATCACCATCAGTGATTGTTGTCTATAGTTCCTTCTCTACTGTTTTTCCAGTCCCAGGATCTCCCTGGCTTCATCCGGCGTGGCCACGGTATTTCCGTACTCCCGGATGACCCGGGCTGCCCGCTCTACCAGCTGGCGGTTGGACTCAGCCAACTGTCCCCTGGCATACATGACATTGTCCTCCATGCCGACTCGGATGTGTCCGCCAAGGGCCACAGCACCGTAGGTGATCTCCATGGCAGAATGCCCCACCCCGAAGCAACTCCAGGTGGAACCGGGACACAGAGATTCCATGGTCTCCTTCATAAACAGCAGGTTCTTCATGGACCCGGGTATCCCATTGGCACAGCCCATGCAAAACTGGAAATGAAGCGGTGCCTTCAGCACGCCCTTCTTTAAGTAGTAGGCTGCGTTGGCGATCATCCCGGGGTCAAAGGCTTCGATCTCCGGTTTGATGCCCCATTCCTGCATGTTCCTGCCCAGTCTCTCCAGGAAATCCGGGTGGTTGATGAACAGGGAGGTGTTCAGCCAGTTCATGGATCCGCAATCAAAGGAAGCCATCTCCGGCCGCAGTTCTTCCAGGTGCGCCATCCGGGTCTCGTCCGTGGCATTCAGGTCCCCGGAAGTGGTCATGTTCAAAATGATATCACAGTCCGGGTGGTTCTCCCGAAGGAGATTCACAGTCTCCCGGAATTTATCGGCAGACATGGTGCCGTTCCCCTCGTCATCCCGCATATGAAGATGCGCCACAGCCGCTCCGGCCTGCCAGCAGTCATAGACCTCTTCCGAGATCTCCTTCGGTGTCAGAGGCACATTGGGATTATCTTTTTTCTTGGGCCACGCTCCGGTGGTGGCTACGGTGATGATCGTCTTTGCCATTGTTAACCCTCCTATCAGTCCTCAAATATGGCCACAGCCCGGCACCAACCGGCACTGGCATCCTTCACATTCACAGGAAGACAGGATATTTGATACCCCGTCAGAGGCAGCTGATCCAGGTTGGTGAGTTTTTCAATATGGCAATAGGCCTTTTCCCGACCTACGCGGTGTCCTTCCCAGATGATGGAGGCGTCTCCGGTCCGGGCAAATTCTTCTGCTTCGATGGGCAGCGGCACGTCCCAGCTCCAACCGTCGGTACCCATGACCTTCACGCCATGATCGATGAGCCAGTGGGTCGCTTCCGCACTCATGCCCGCTCCAGCCACCAGATATTCTGCCGTTCCCCATCGCTTATCCGCTCCCGTATAGAGCAGGACGATATCTCCGGGTTTCGGAGTATAGCCGACTTTTTTGAAATAGTCTTCCACATCCTGAGCCGTGATCTTATATCCGTCGGGTTTGTCGCTGAAATCCATCTTCACGCCGTTCCCGATGCACCACTCCAAGGGGATCTCGCTGAT
>CADBSL010000108.1 GCA_902797345.1 uncultured Eubacteriales bacterium | reverse complement strand
TTAATCACGCTGGTTGGTTTCCACCCGCATGATATTGAACCCTTCATACTCCAGTCTCAAACTCCAGTTTTTGCTTTTATGGTAGGCATAGTAGTAATCATCTCCATTTATGGTTTCCTCAGTGAATCCTGCCTCTTTGCATGCCTTTATATAAGCCAGGTAGTCTTCTTTCGTGGTATTCCCTATGTGAGCCGTGGCATATTCCTCAGTTTCATAATCGATCTTTCCCTGGTCCGATTCCGGAGCAGGCAGCAGCTGGAACGCATCGATATACGACCAATAGATCGTGGACATCTTCAAAGGCTGTTCGATATCGATATCCAAGGATCCGTCGTAACTGCTGTAATAAACCTCCAGGGGATAGCCCTCTTCATTATACGCCCGATAAGAAGTATTATAGGATTTTTCATCGATGGTGAAGCCCAGTTCTTTGCATTTATCCACATAATTCCGGAAGGAATCCATGGAAGAACCAAAAACTTCTATACTGAAGGAATCATTGTAATCGTAGATCTCACCGAATTCCTCCTTCGGTTTCGGGATCATGGTGGCCAGTCCGGTGGTTGGCCAGGTATAAGCGGTATGCTGACGCTTTTCTTCTTTCACCGTACTCGTGATCGAGTAAGTGGCCACTGCAATGATCAGCAGAGCCGCCAGGCCGATCAGGACGGCGATCACGATCATCAGACCTTTTTTATTCTTTTTCGCTTTCACAGGTTTTTTCTGTTCCGGCTCCCTGACTTTTTCCGGATCAACGATGATCTCCCGGGCACCGCAGTAAGGGCATACCAGGACATTTTTCTTATAGTCGATTTCCATATTGGCCCCGCAGGACTTACATTCCAGTTCCTTGATTTCCATTTTCTCCTCCGGTATACACAAATACTCTCGCTTCTTATTATAAACAATCCAAACAGAATGTGCAAGAATCCCAATGGTTTGAAGACATTCCATTTGCACCGGGCATCGATCAGTGATAGAATCCTATTTGTGAGGTGTAAAATGAAAGATAAAAACAAAGCCGCGCTGCTCATGGTGATCGCAGCGCTGGTTTATGCCATATTATCCGCCATGGTGAAAGGCCTGGATGGGATCCCGGTATCGGAAAAGATGTTCTTCCGGAACCTGTTCGGCCTGATCATGGTCATCATCATCGTCTGGCGGGAAAAGATCGATATCCGCGGCAACAGCCACTTCGTCCTGATCGGGCGGGGGGTCACAGGGTTTATCAGCACGTTCCTGTTTTACGCCGCCCTGTCCTATGCCCCCATGGCAGAAGCCATGACCTTATCCAACACCTACCCCTTCCTGCTGGCGATCCTTTGCTGGATCTTCCTGGGGGAAAGGATCCGTGGATTCCACATCGCTGCTTTGATCCTGAGCTTTATCGGAGCCGTCGTGATCATCCGGCCCGGATTTGCCGAGATCAACATCTACTACATCGTAGCGGTATTGACAGCGGTGGCCATGGCGGTAACATACACCTTTCTCCGGAAGGCCCGGATGACGGAGGATACACAGGTCATCGTCCTGTGGTATTCGGCCATCATCTCCCTGATGTGCATCCCGGCGATGATCTTCCAGGGGTTCGTGGTCCCGACTGGATTCCAGTTGTTCCGGCTCCTGTTGTTGGGGATCCTGGGCACGGTCTATCAGCTGCTCCTGTCTCATGCCTATAAATTTGCACCGGCTACTGAAGTGTCGATTTACAGCTATACCACGCTGATCTTCTCCGCTCTTTTGGGACTGATCGTCTGGGGAGAAGTGCCCCCGGTCTTCACCATCCTCGGCGTCGCCCTCATCATCCTGGGTGCCTATGTGATGTTCCGGGGTGAGAACAAAAAAGAAAAAATAGGCGAAGCATAATGCTCCGCCTTTTTTCATTGCACGATCGCTTAGTGCGTTTTTGCGTATTCTTCGCAGGCTTCCCGGACCCAGTTGAACCGGTCATCGTCAATGTCGTTGGGCACGGTACAGTCGTCCCCGATGATGACGCCCACCTGACCGCAGTCGTCCAGAATGTCCCAGGTGCTCTTCTTCAGTTCTTCCTTGCTGCCTTTATAGATCACCCCATCCTGAGAAAAACCGCCGATGATACACCGGCCGCCGAACAGTTCTTTGGCTGCTTTCATGGTGGTGCCCTCTGCATTCACTGCCACACTGATGGCCGCAGCGGGGTACTCGGTGTACAGTTTCAAATCGTTCCCATGACCGTGATACCCGCAGATATGCAGGATATTCACATCGTTGATTTGATTCGCCTCTTCCAGGACCCTCTTTTCGCTGGGGGCGATGTATTTTTGATGGATCTCATCCGGGAAGAAACCGCCCTGGTTATTGACGCTGAAATAGATCCCGTCTGCACCGCACTCCGTCATCAGGATCCGGTTCAGATCCACGATATCATCTGTCAGCATCTCCAGGACCTCTCTTACAGTCTCCGGATCTTCTTTCAGAAAACGTTTCATCAGCGGTTCCTGAGCCCCATAGACAGGAAGACCCGTGGTAAAAGCATTCCGCAATACCCAGGTGGCGGAAAAGCTGGTGACATATACCGGTGCATCCACACCTTCGTAGATTTTCATGACCTCGTTGGTCAGGTCGATCTGAGCCTGAGCATATTTCTCAACGATCCCCTCGTCCCGGACCTTTTTCAGATCAGAGACGTTCTCCACATTCGTCACATCCAGCGGCATCATCATCAGAGTGTCATTCATGACCTTAATCACATCCGGCACGAACACTTCCAGCGCCGGTTTGTGTCCTTCGATGTTCCGGCGGATGGCATCCGGGTCATCCAGACCGTTGTTCCAATCCTCGAATTCGGTAAAATGGTGAAAAAAGGCCACCGGCACCCGATCCACCGGTTCGTTCTTCAAAACCTTCATGATCCTCTCACGGTTCGTCATCTTTTATTTCCTCTCGTTTTCGATTGTTTTCAGGGAATATCTTCTGATTCGATTGTACTACTCTACTGAAAAAAACACAATAAAAACTCCCGGAAGATCTCTCCTCCGGGAGTTTTGACTCATCAGTTATTTGACACGAAATACCAGTTCCGTTCCGTCGTAATCCATGATCACAGCGTCGCCTTCCACGATGTCGCCTTTGATCAGCTTGCCGGCCAGAGCCGTTTCCACGTGTTTCTGCAGATACCGTTTCACCGGTCTTGCACCATAGACCACGGAATAGCTTTCGTCGGCGATGTGGTCCTTGGCAGCATCCGTCATTTCGATGGTAATGTTCTTTTCTTCCAGCAGTTTCTGGATATCCTTCATCTGGAGTTCGATGATGGCGCCGATCTGAGACTTGTTCAGCGGCGTGAAGATCACCGTGTCATCGATCCGGTTCAGGAATTCCGGACGGAAATGAGCCTTCATCTCATTCAGCACCATATCCTTGGCATCTTCGTGGATGTCACCGTTCGGTGTGATCCCATCGATCAAATACTGGCTTCCCAGATTGGAGGTCATGATGATGATGGTGTTCTTGAAATCCACCGTCCGCCCCTGGTTGTCGGTGAGTCTACCGTCATCCAGCAGCTGCAGCAGGATATTGAACACATCCGGATGGGCTTTTTCGATCTCATCGAACAGCACCACACTGTAGGGTCTTCTGCGGACCGCTTCCGTCAGCTGACCGCCTTCATCATATCCCACATATCCCGGAGGCGCTCCTACCAGTCTGGATACGGAGTGCTTCTCCATGTATTCGGACATATCGATCCGGATCATGTTTTTTTCACTGTCAAACAAAGCTTCCGACAGCGCTTTCGCCAGTTCCGTCTTGCCGACGCCGGTGGGCCCCAGGAAAATGAAGGAACCGATCGGTTTGCTCATATCCTTCAGGCCGGCCCGTGCTCTCAGTACGGCTTCTGCCACCGTGGTAACAGCCTCGTCCTGACCGATGACTCTTTCGTGGAGGATATCCGGCAATTTCAGCAGTTTGTCCTTTTCGCTTTCCACCAGTTTCGCCACCGGGATGCCGGTCCACTTGGAAACCACTTCCGCGATCTCTTCTTCGTCGACCTCTTCCTTCAGCAGCCGTTCCTCTTTGACCTGTTCCTGGACAGCCTTGGCTTCCTCCAGCTGTTTTTCCAACTGGGGCAGATCGCCGTATTTCAGCTTAGCCAGTTTTTCCAGGTCATAGTCTCTCTCTGCAGTTTCGATCTCCAGTTTTACGGCTTCGATCTGTTTTTTGATCTCCTTCTGTCCGCCGATGGCTTTCTTTTCATTCTCCCACTGAGCTCTCATAACGGAATCTTTCTCTTTCAGTTCCGAAAGCTCTTTTTCGATATTCTCCAGTCTCGTCTTGGAGCCCGGATCATCTTCTTTGCCCAGTGCCTGTTTTTCGATCTCCAACTGCATGATCTTCCGGCGCACTTCATCCAGCTCGGCCGGCATGGAGTCGATCTCCGTACGGATCAGCGCGGCTGCTTCATCCATCAGGTCAATAGCCTTATCCGGCAGGAACCGGTCGCTGATGTAACGATCCGACAGGACCGCACAGGCCACCAACGCCGCATCTGTGATCCGAACGCCGTGATGAATCTCAAACCGTTCTTTGAGTCCTCTTAAGATCGAGATGGTATCCTCCACGGAGGGCTGGTCCACCATGACTTTCTGGAACCGTCTTTCCAGAGCAGCATCTTTCTCGATGTATTTTCTGTATTCGTCCAGAGTCGTGGCACCGATGCAGTGGAGTTCACCTCTGGCCAGTTTCGGTTTCAGGATGTTGCCGGCATCCATGGACCCTTCCGTCCGGCCGGCACCGACGATGTTGTGGATCTCATCGATGAAAAGGATGATCCTTCCGTCGGACTTTTCGATCTCGTTCAGGACCGCCTTCAGCCGTTCTTCAAATTCCCCACGGAATTTAGCCCCGGCGATCAGCGAGCCCATATCCAAAGCATAAATGGTTTTATCCTTCAACCCTTCCGGCACATCTCCATTCAGGATCCGCTGGGCCAGGCCTTCCGCAATAGCGGTTTTGCCGACACCGGGTTCCCCGATCAGCACCGGATTATTCTTCGTTCTTCTGGACAGGATCTGGATCGTATGACGGATCTCCGCGTCTCTGCCGATCACCGGATCCAGTTTCCCCTTCCGGGCATCTTCCACCAGGTCTCTGCCGTATTTCTCCAGGGCCTCATAGTTTTCCTCCGGATTCTGGGAGGTGATCTTCTGATTGCCCCGGACAGTGGTCAGAGCCTGCAGGAAATTCTGTTCTTTTATCCCGTATTTCCGGAAGATGGAGCCGTTTTTCCCGCCTCCGTCCTGGATCAGGGCCAGATACAGATGTTCTACACTGATGTATTCATCCTTGAACTGGTCTGCCTTGGATTCCGCATCCAGCAGGACCTTCGTGTAGCGATTGGTCTGGTAGAGATTCGATTCCGCGCCGGAAACCTTCGGCAGTTTGTCCATTTCCTCTGCCAGGTCTTTCGCCACGGCGTTTGGATCGATTTCCATGTATTTTAAAATCTTCGGGATAAGTCCGTCGTTTTGCGAAAGCAGTGCTGCGTGCAGATGCTCCGCATCGACCTGCGGATTCCCGAGTCTGATCGCAAGTTCCTGGGAACCTGCAATGGCTTCCTGTGCCTTTTGTGTGAATTTTTCGATCTTCATATTGCATTTCCCCTTTCTTTATAACTGTTAGCTTCCAGCTTCTAGCTGTTGGCTTTCTTATATGCTTCCAGAATAAAAGCAGGCAATTCAGCCGGATTTGCTACGACCGGTTCGATGTACAGATCTCCACGGGTCCCTTTCATATTCCGGTACCCCTTGCCGGCCAGTTTGATTTTCTGCCCGGTCTTGACGCCGGCCGGAATCTTCACTTTGATCTTCCCATCCAGCGTGGAGATGATCTTCTCTGCCCCCAGGCAGGCTTCCCAGGGCGCTACTTCGATCGATTCGTAAAGATCCTTGCCTTTGATCTTCTGGTGCGGTTCCGGTTGGATATCGATCTCGATCATAAGGTTTCCGTGAGAACCATCCGGCGCTCTTCTTCCCTGATCTTTCAATTTGATCTTCTTTCCGGACTCGATCCCGGCCGGGATCTTGACGCTGATGGTCTTACGTCCTTCACCGGCATTGAAAGAAACCTTCGTGGTCTTGCCTTCAAAGGCGTCTTTCAACCTGATTTTCATTTTGGTTTCCAGATCATAATTGGGCTGATCAGCGCAGCCTCCGCAATGACCACCGCTCTGATGGCGACCGTGGGCGTGAGAGTGCATCCCCGCGCCTCCATTCATGCCGGAAAAACCACTGTAGGGGTCACCATAGCTGTAGGTCTGGTAATGGACATTCCTATTCCCTCCGGCGGAACCGCCCATACCACCGAACATGGCGCTGAAAAAATCGGAGAACCCACCGGCTCCTCCTCCACCGGAAAAGCCTGAGAATCCGCCGAACATATCCGCAAAATCATTTGGGTCGAAATTCATTCCACCCTGGAAATTGCCGTACTGTCCAAATTGATCATATTTCTTTCTCTTCTCTTCATCTCCCAACACTTCAAAAGCCTCATTGGCTTCCTTGAATTTTTCCTCTGCAGCTTTATCCCCCTTTGTTTTATCCGGGTGATACTGCTTTGCCATCTTCCGATAGGCTTTTTTGATCTCATCCTGCGTGGCAGTTTTCTCCACCCCCAGGATCTTATAATAGTCCTTATATTCCATTATCCAATCACCCTCTTCTTCCTCTCTTAAATTATCCAACAACAATTTGACTTTCTTTGACCTTTAATTATATTTTACACCTTTTTCTATTGAAATCAAGTGTTTTTTTATTAAAATGAATACTTTTATTAGTTATTAAAGCAAGCCCAAAAGCACAGTTATACTTCTCCCGAGGCAGTCTCGAACGCGGGTCCACGGCGATCGGCGAGCCATAGGCGAAGACGGAGCCGATGTACCCCTGCGTGAGAGCCCTGAGCGAGAGCGTCCGAGGGAGAAATATAACTGTCTTAAAGGCTTGCAGCCGAAGAGGAAGATATTGTCGCCCACGCAGCCCGGAGTTACGCAAAAAAAATAGACAGCCGAAGCTGTCTGATTACTACAGTATATAATGTCAGATACGGAAACACATCTCCATCGGAAACTCGATCTGATCATCCACCTGCATCTTCTGCATGTCCACCGAGAAGAAATAAAGCTCAAAACCGTTTCCGGGCACCCGGATCCCGTTCATGGAAAACCACACCATGGCATTCCGGTATGCGTAAAAAATGTATTCCGGGTCATCTTTGCACAACGTTGCCATTACTTTACGAGACGGCAGGAGCATAAAATTCTGTCCGGCGTTCTTTCTTTTTGGTACCCGAAGGCAGACACGAACGTCGAATTTCTTGTTGGAAAAATACCGGGTATCAGTCAGGATCCGAAACCCGTACTCTTTGTCGTATTCGATCCCCCGCTCATCCGCTTCATTCACGATCATATGAAGGGTCCGCAGGATGTCTTCATAACTGCTGATGGAAAAAGTCCGGGTATAGAAATAGTCCTCCGGCACCTCTTTGTCCACGATGACTTTACGATCGAAATCGTCCAGCATATATTGAAGATTATTGAGATGTGCCTGAGCCTGGACCAGATCTCGCTCGTATTTGGACTTTTTCCGGACAAAACGTTCCCGCTTGAGCCCGTTGTCCACCAGGTCTTTGATATCATAGATCGCAAACCCCATATCCCGGAAGGCCTTCAG
>CADBSL010000107.1 GCA_902797345.1 uncultured Eubacteriales bacterium | reverse complement strand
TAGTAGCCGGTTTCGTCCATGGAGGAGAACACACTGCCCAAAGCCCCTTCTGCCAGGGTCTTGTTTGGATCTTCCACCACCAGCTCCGGGTCCACGCTCAGGATGTACCCGATGCCGTTGCAGTCCGGACAGGCCCCATAAGGAGAGTTGAAGGAGAAGACACGGGGTTCCATCTCCGGGATCCCTTCTCCGTGCTCCGGACAGGCGAAGTTGGTGCTGAAGAGCATATCTTCCCCGCCGATGATGCTGGCCACGATGATCCCGTCGGCATTGGCCAGCGCCAATTCCACGGAATCCGTCATCCGGGTCTCCTGGCCGGGCCGCACCACGATCCGGTCCACCACGATCTCGATGGTGTGCTTTTTGGTCTTTTCCAGTTTGATCTCGTCTTCGTTGATATTGTAGAGTTCTCCGTCCACCCTCACCCGGGTGAATCCATCCCGGCGGATCCGATCGATGAGCTTCACATGCTCGCCCTTTTTCCCGTGGACTACAGGAGCAAGCACCATCAGTTTCGTCCCCTCCGGCAGCGCCAGGATCCGGTCCACGATCTGGTCCACGGACTGACCGGAGATCTCCCGGCCGCAGACCGGACAGTGAGGGATCCCCGCCCGGGCATATAGAAGCCGCAGGTGGTCATGGATCTCGGTCACGGTACCCACGGTGGAACGGGGATTCCGGCCGGTGGTCTTCTGGTCGATGGAGATGGCCGGAGAGAGGCCTTCGATCAGGTCTACTTCCGGTTTATCCATCTGGCCCAGGAACTGCCTCGCATAGGCGGACAGACTTTCTACGTATTTTCGCTGGCCCTCTGCGTAGATGGTGTCAAAGGCCAGGGTGGACTTTCCGGAGCCGGACAGCCCCGTCAACACCACCATCTTGTCCCGGGGGATGTCCACATCGATGTTCTTCAGATTGTTTCCCCGGGCGCCCCGGATGATTATCTTATCGTTTTTCATCATTGTTTATTCCTTGTTTAGATCGAATATTGAAGAGCAGAGAAGAGGGCTGCCTGTAGGCGAGCAATAGTTCCTCGGAGCGAAAGGCGCTCGTAGTAGTTGGACCATTCAAGGCGATCCAGCCCCGTAGAATGCGCCGATTCCGGAGAGGAAGCTATTGTCGCCCCTCGCAGCCCGGAACTATCTCTTCAATTCCAAAATCTGATCTCGGAGTTCAGCCGCCCGTTCAAACTGCAGGTTCTTCGCGCAGTCTCTCATTTCTGCTTCCAGCTTTTCGATGAGCTTTTTCTTTTCTCCGGCGGTCATTTCGGAGGCCTTTCCGGTGTAGAAAGGTTCCACATCCTCTGCCGCCATGGTGGCTTCGATCTTGTCCCGCACGTTCTTGCGAACGGTCTGGGGCGTGATGCCGTGTTCTTTGTTGTAGGCTTCCTGGATGCTGCGGCGGCGGTTCGTCTCATCGATGGCCCGCTGCATGGAGCCGGTGATGGTATCCGCATACATGACCACCCGGCCATGGACGTTTCGCGCAGCCCGACCGATGGTCTGGACCAGAGAAGTCTCCGTCCTCAGGAACCCTTCTTTGTCTGCATCCAGAATGGCGATCAGGGACACTTCCGGCAGATCCAGCCCTTCTCTCAGAAGGTTGATCCCCACCAGCACGTCGAATTCTCCCAACCGAAGATCCCGGATGATCTCCGTCCGCTCCAGAGTCAGTGTGTCCGAATGCATATACTTGACCCGGATGCCGGCTCCGGACAGGTAGTCCGTCAGCCGCTCCGCCATTTTTTTCGTCAGGGTGGTCACCAGGACCCGCTCTCCCCGCTCCGCCACTTTGTTGATCTCGCCGATCAGATCGTCGATCTGTCCCTCTGTGGGCCGGATGTCGATGGGCGGATCCACCAGTCCGGTGGGTCGGATCAGCTGCTCCACATAAACGCCGCCGCTCTTCTCTCTTTCATAGGGTGCCGGCGTGGCGCTGACATAGACCGCCTGGTTGACCATGCTCTCGAACTCCTGGAACTTCATGGGACGGTTGTCCAGGGCAGAAGGCAGCCGGAACCCATAGTCCACCAGCGCCTCTTTCCGGGAACGGTCCCCGGCGTACATGGCCCGGAGCTGGGGCATCATCACGTGGGACTCGTCCACCACCAGGAGAAAGTCTTTATCAAAATAATCGATCAGTGTATAGGGACGCTGACCGGGGGCCAGTCCCGTCAGGTGTCTGGAATAGTTCTCGATCCCCTTGCAGGAGCCGGTGGCCCGGAGCATTTCGATGTCGTACCGGGTCCGCTGTTCGATCCGCTGAGCCTCCAGCAGCTTTCCCCGATCCTTGAAATACCGGATCCGCTCTTCCAGTTCTTCTTCAATGGAAGCCACCGCCTTCAGGATATTCTCTTCGCTGGTGACATAGTGGGAGGCCGGGTAGATGGCCACATGGTTCCGATACCCCAGGATCTCTCCCGTCAGGTAGTTCATTTCCCGGATGGACTCCACTTCATCCCCGAAGAGCTCCACCCGGATGGTGTTTTCCGAACCCGCCGGGAAGATATCGATGATGTCTCCCCGGACCCGGAAGGTCCCCCGGGCAATGCTCATATCATTGCGGACGTATTGGATGTCCACCAGTTTCCGGATGATCTCGCTGCGGCTTTTTTCCATACCGGGCCGCAGGGACAGGACCTGGGTCTCATAGTCAATGGGAGAGCCCAATCCGTAGATACAGGACACGCTGGCCACGATGATCACGTCTTTGCGCTCCGCCAATGCCGAGGTGGCAGAGTGCCGGAGTTTATCGATCTCGTCGTTGATCTGGGAATCCTTTTCGATATAGGTGTCCGTCTGGGCCACATAGGCCTCCGGTTGATAATAATCATAATAGGAAACGAAGTACTCCACCGCATTCTCCGGGAAGAACTCCTTGAATTCTCCGTAAAGCTGAGCCGCCAGAGTCTTGTTGTGGGAGATCACCAGGGTGGGTTTCTGGACCTTTTCGATCACGTTGGCGATGGTGAAGGTCTTCCCGGAGCCGGTGACGCCCAACAGGGTCTGGTGCTTTTTCCCTTCCCGGATCCCCGCCGCCAGTTCTTCGATGGCCTGGGGTTGGTCTCCGGTGGGTTTATAGTCAGAGACGACTTTGAATTCTCCCATTTATCTATTCCTTCCGTGTTGTTTTTCCAATTAAAATCTATTTAACGCTCTGCAGGATATTATATCACAGAGCGTTAGGGTTTGCAAACAAATGTTCTGCCATTTGAATGTGCTGATATACTCCGGGCTGCAGAAGGCGACAATAGCTTCCTCTCCGGAATCGGCGCCTTCTACGGGGCTGGATCGCCATGAATGGTCCGACTTCTACGAGCGCCTTTCGCTCCGAGGAACTATTGCTCGCCCGAGGGCAGCCCTCCTATTTCATTCAAATATACAGATCCGTCGAATGACATCATCCCGTTCGGCGGCCAGTTCATCGGCCCAGGGGCGGTCCAGAGGTTTCCGGCTCAGGATGAGGGCGGTGCAGCCCCGAGGCTCCAGCAGGACGGGGTATCGCTCCCCTTTGAAGTCCTTCAGCCAAACGGGGTTTTCGTCCCGGCATTTACCGCAGCCGCTGCCCCGGATCCCTTCGGCCCCGGCCAGGGGGCAGTATTCGCTGATCATGGCGGGGACCCGGCCGGAGCGGAGGATCTCGGTTTCAAAGGGGCCCCTCTCGCCCCTTTCGCCCCTCTCAGTCTGCTTCGCAGACAGCTCTCCCCACAGGGGAGAGCCAAGGTCGCTTCGGTCTTCCTCCCTTCTCTGGGGAGAGCCAGGGTCGTTCCGGTCTTCCTTCCTTCCTGCCTCCCCCCTCCGGGGGGAGGTGACGCCGCCGGAGGCGGTGCCGGAGAGGGGCAGACAATTCTCCCATTCTTCCCTCTCTAATTCATAGGAAACCGTCGCTCCGCAAAGGCCTGACCTTTCCAACAGCAGGGCTGTCTCCCGGTTGAAAACATTCAGCCCCACATCCCCCATGACGGGTTTTTCGGTGTCCAAAAGCCGACGAATCTGCCCCGGGTTGCCGGCGTAGAAACCGTCCACTTCTTCCACGATCTCTTCCGGGTCCGGCCCCTGTCCCGGCCGCCACAATACCGGCAGGACGCAGTAACACTCCCTGCCTTTCTTTCGGAGCGCCGCAAAGGACGCCCGGTGCTCCGGATCGTCAAAGTCCCGGATGCTGACGCTGAACCGGTCTCCGGGCTTTGAGCTCTTCTCCAGTTTTTCTGCCATTTCCAGTGTCCATTTATATATGTAGTGATTCGTTTTACCCATTCTCTCGTTCATTTTCCAGTTTCTCCAGCGCTTGTCTGCGGACCTGCTTGACCTCCTTCATGGGGATCATGAGCCCGTCTTCCATCTCGAACCGGCAATCGGCCAGTTCAAAGGGGGTATTCCCGGTCTTCTGCAATTGGCCCAGGACCGTTTCCCGGTCTGTGGGCGCTTTCACCGCCGTCTCCAGTGTCAGGGTCCCCTCTGTCCGAATGGTCCGTCCCTCCGGATCCGTCACAGCGAATCGGACCGGTTCACCGGCCCGAGCATAGAACCACCCTCTCACCGGGATCTTTCCGGGCTCCTCGGACCGCTCCATCCTGCCTTCATAGGTCCGGCGGATCTCTTCCATCATCACACGGTCCGTCACCTTATAGACCAGATCTCCCGGCCGGATAGCGCCGGGGATGTCCCCGATCCAGACCCGCTCCCGGGTCCGGGCTTCCCGCACCGGTTTTTTCTTACCTTTTATATAACTCACCACACCGCCGGGGAATCCCGGCGCCATGACTTCGATCCCATCGCCGACCCGCAATTCCCGGGCCAGATCCACTTCCAACAGAGATTTTTCCCTGTCCAGGGCAGAAGGTCTCACCTTCTTCACTTCTCCCAGGAAGATCCCCTTGTGTTTGGGGCTCTCTCCCGACAAAAGCGCTCCGCCGGGTTTCCCGTAAAGGTAGCCTCTGGTAAACCCTCCCCGGCTGAAGACCTGTTCCATCCTCCGGATATCCTCGGGGTCTGCCGCCGGGTCACCGCCGGAAAGCACCCGGTCCAGGTATTTCCGGAAGGTCCCCACCGTTACCGCTGCGTATTCCGGGGATTTCAGACGACCCTCGATCTTCAGAGAATCCACCCCGGCTCCGACCAGCGCATCCAGATCGGAAAGATAGGAAATATCCCGGGGGCTCAATAGATATCCCGGTTCTCCCAGGGTCCCCCCGGCTTCCTCTTCCAGTTCATACCTCCGCCGGCAGGGCTGGGCACACTGCCCCCGGTTCCCGCTGCGGCCGCCGATCAATGCACTCATGGCACACTGCCCCGACAGACACATGCACAAGGCACCGTGAACGAAGACCTCCGTTTCGATCCCCGGCACAGCAGCACAGGTCCGGATCTGTTCCAGGGACAGTTCCCGGGCCAGGACCACGCGTTTGAATCCCATCTCCCGGGCCATCTCCACCCCTTCCGGATCATAGACCGTTGCCTGGGTGCTCAGATGCAGAGGCATCTCCGGCAGTTCTTTCCTGAGGAGTGCCGCCAACCCCAGATCCTGGATGATAAAGGCGTCCGCCCCTGACGAGGCACCTTCTTCAGCCTGTTTCAGGGCTTCCGTCAGTTCCGACTCCTTCACCAGGGTATTCAGTGTCATGTAAGTCTTTACCCCTTTTTTATGGGCATAAGAGATGGACCTCTCCATCTCCGATTTTCCAAGATTATCGGCGAACTCCCGGGCGTTGAATCCCTTTCCGCCAAAATAGACCGCGTCGGCTCCGTTTTCCACCGCCGCTTCAAAATGTGTCATCCCTCCGGCAGGCGCCAGGAGTTCCGGTTTATTGCTGTTCATCTTTTCCCTCATTCTGTCTTCTCCGCAGTACTCCCCACACCAGGATCCCGAAAAGGATCATCCCGATGCTGAAAACGATGGTGAAACTCAGATTCAATATCTTCGAAAAGGGCAGCAATCCTGAGATCACCAGGGCCGCCGCCCCGATCGCCAGGGTCAGCAGCCGGTATTTCCGGGTCCCTTCCTCCGCCAGTTTCCGGACCAGGCTCCACAGGCTCATGGTGGTGGCGGAAAACGTCCCTAACAGGATGCTGATGCCGAAGACCTTGGACAGGGCCGGCGCATACAGCCGGGCCAGCGTCACATTGGGGATCTCCGTCCCCGCCACTTCAGTGATGTTGCCCGCCTGGGCGCACATCACCAGGATCCACACCGCCACCAGGGGGATCATCTGGGTAAAGGCGGAGAGTTTCGCTTCCCGGAGACTGGAGGCCTGGGAGCCGCTGATCATATAGACCGGGATCAGCACCAACAGTCCGTATCCGGCATATTTGATGGCGGAGAACCACCAGGTGGCTCCCCCCTTCACCGCGATCAGTTCCGGCGCCAGAGCCATTCCCTCCGGCACAGATAATGGCATCTTCCAGACGGCCATCACCGCCACCACCACCATCAAAGCGATATTCAACGGGCCCACGACCCCCAACACGTCCACGATCCGGTCCAGCCCCAGAAGGACCACCGCCACGGCAGCAGCTGCCACGAAGGCCCGTCCCGCAAATCCCGGCAATCCATAGTTCTCTGCCGCCACGGCGCCGGACCCAGCCATCATCGACACCATCCCCAGCACCAGAGCCAACAGTACCATCCAGGTAAACACCAGCCCCATCCGCTTCCCGCACAGGGCGTGGACCGCCTCAAAGGGTTCTGCGATTTTGTCCCGGAAGATCTTATCCTGGAACCGGAAAGCCTCAAAAATAAACAGGCCCACCACCAGGGCCATCCCCGCGAAGCCCCACCAGCCGAAGGCCATGTAGAACTGCAGGGTCTCCTGACCGCTGATGAAGGCTGCACCCATATAGACTGCATTATAAGCCGCTGCGAACCGCAGCAGATTTCTCCACCGAATCGTTCCTTTCATTTGTTTTCACCTTTTGCGGATCCGCTGTTCATAATGATAATGGACACCAGGATCAGTCCCAGCGCGATGCCGGTACTGAGGGTAAAAGCCTCTCTGTAAATGATCAATCCGATCAACGTGGCTGTAGCCGGCTCGGAAAAGGACAGAACGGAGGCCTTTCCGACTTCGATCTTCTTCAAAGACTGGGAATACAGCGTGTAGGGAATCACGGTGCACACCAATCCGAACAGCAGGATCACCATCACCGGCAGCGGTGCTGCCAGGGCACCCGGCAGAGATCCCTCCGATAAGGCAAAAGGGATCGTCCCGAAGGAATAGAACATCGTCAGATACAGGGTCGTGATCGAAGATGAATACTTTTCCACTGCCTTCCGGCTGCCCAGAATATAAAGGCCGTAGCCAAATCCCGTTACGATCCCGGCGATCAGTCCCACCGCCGAGATGTGAAAAGAGGTCCCCCCCAGCAAACCGGACATCACGACACAGCCGGAAAATGCGCAGACCAGGGCGATCACTTTTCGCAGGGTGATTCTTTCATGATACAAAAAAGCTGCTCCAATGGTCGAGACGATGGGTCCCGCATAAAGCATTACCACCGCCACCGCCAGGGGGTTCTCCCGGATGGAGACGGCATAAGCCAGATTCGTGGCCGCCAGGCCAACTCCTCCCACTAAAACAAAGAGCCACAGGTCTCTGGGACGGATCTTCAGGCTTTCCTTCCGGCGGATCAGCATCACCGCCAGAAGCAGCAAAAAGCCGACTCCTCCCCGGAACATGGCCGCCTGAAAGGAGCCCACGCCCCAACCGTTCAGTTCCCGGATAAACAACCCCGAAGTCCCCCAGCACACGCCGGCGGCCAGAGCCATAAACACCCCGGTTGCTGCTCTTCCCTTCATTTCCATAAATCCAAAACTCTCCTTTATATATTCCTCAATCTCCAATATATCACAGGAAATCCCCGTCAGCCAGTCGGTTTTTTTCATGGATCTTTCTTTCGGACCAAAAAAGGAACACATCCGGTCGACGTGTTCCTTCTATCAGTATTTATGTGAGGAGGTCTCTATTTATCGATCATCACCGCGCTTTCAGCCGGACTCCACTTTTTCTGAAGAACAGCCGGGATCCGGACTCCTTTCAGATCCACATTGACGATCACTACCGAGGCCAGGATCAGGGCGATGGCCACTGTGGCATTCAGTGTCAGCGCTTCTCCGTAAAGGAAGATCCCCAGGGCAGTGGCTGTCAACGGTTCCGCGAAGGAGATGATGGTGGCTTTGCTGATCTCCACGTTCCGGATTGCCAGGGTGTAAATGGTGTAGGGCACCAGGGTGCACAATACGCCCACCCCCAGGACCGTCAGAATGGTGCCTGGATGCCCCGCCATCAACGGCAGCGTCTTTAAGGGCTGTGCCAATGGGATCAGCCCAAAGGTGGAGAATAAGAAGGTATATCCAGCAACAGTGGTAGGTTCATAGTGCTTCAGGGCCATTTTACTGCCTACGTGATAGAGGGCATATGTGAGGCCGGAAAGGAAACCTACGGCCAGCCCCTTCAGGGACAGGGCTCCGGCCCCTCCTCCGATCAGTCCGGACATCACGATGCACCCGGAAAAGGCCAGGATCAGGGACAACCCCTTCCGACCGGTGATCTTCTCTTTAAAAAGGAAACGGGCCATGATGGTGACCATGATGGGGGAGGAATACAGCATCACCGCCGCCACCGCTAAAGTGGAGGCCTGGATGGTCATGAAATAAGTGACATAGGCCATCCCGATGCCAAAGGTCCCGGAAACAAGGAAATAACCGATGTGCTTCCAGCTTTTCAGCTTCATATTCCGGGGATTTATGATAAACAGTGCCGGCACCAGGATCACGGTCGCGATCACTGCTCTCCACATAGAAGCCTGCACCGGTGTAAAGCCGATGGCATATAAATGGCGGGTAAACATCCCTACCGTTCCCCACAACACCGCCGCCAGCAGGATCGCTGCCGGCCCCAGGGATAAAGTCTTTGTTCTCATCTGCATCGTCTCCTTCCAAAGGTCTTCTTCTCTTCGTATTTCATGGTAACACTCAAAAGTCCAAAAGTAAAACGCATAATTGTATGGTCAATCAGCAGTTTTTAGCATGCATATAGTTCCTATTTTCTTCAAATATTAAAATATTTAATGGAATCCATCAATTATTTTAATATTTGTTGCGGTTTTGTTGCAGTCCAAGTGCTATACTGATGATACATCGAAAAACGGAATGCATACTATCGAAATATAGAAAGGAAGTGGTGTGGAAACTCATTGAACTCCCCCGGGCATTGGACCCGGATAGGCAAGGAGAATCCCCTGATCAACAGGGATCCAATAGATGCTTACATTTCCGGCGGGTCATCATGCAATTTTACATTCTTTACATTTTTAGGGGGAAATACAATGTCTGAAGCTCAAGAAAGAGAACAATGGGGATCGGCCTTCGGGTTTATCATCTCCTCCATTGGTTACGCAGTAGGTGTCGGCGCCATCTGGAAGTTCCCGTATATGATGGGTATGAACGGCGGCGGTATCTTCCTGCTGATGTGTATCATCTTTGCGATCATTATCGCTATCCCACTTTGCTGGGGTGAAATGACACTGGGTAGATATACCCAGAAATCCGCTATCGCCGGTATGAGACAGTTGGAAGGAAACTCCTTCTGGACCATCGTCGGCTGGATGGGTGCAGCAACCGTAATCATCATGATTTCCTACTACATCACCATCGTATCCGACGTAATGTTCTATATCTTCAAATACCTGTCCGGCGGTCTCTCCAAGATGAGTGTAGACCAGCTGGGTGACTACTATGGCGGATTACAGGTCAATATGGGATTCAAATGGATCTCCGTTCTGATCCTGTATGCACTGACCGTTATCGTTATTCTGGGCGGTGTACAGAAAGGTCTGGAAAGAGCGAACAAGATCCTGATTCCGGGTCTGTTCATTTTCCTGGTGATCCTGGCTATCCGGGGCATGATGCTGCCGGGTGGTATGGAAGGCGTGAAATGGGTATTCACACCGGACTTCTCTAAGATGAGTGGTTCTGTTGCTATGGCAGGTCTGAACCAGTGCTTCTTCTTAGCGGGTGTTGGTATGGCATCCCTGTTCTCCTTCGGGTCTTACCTGGATCGGGACAACTCCGATATCCCGTTCTCCGGTTCTGTTATCATCCTGTCCAACATCGTTGTAGCCATCATCGCCGGTATCGCGATCTTCTCGTCCCTGTTCGCTTATGACATGGACGTAGCTTCCGGCTCCGGTCTGGTATTCAAGACCCTGCCGTTCGTATTTACCGAGATGGCTGGCGGCAGACTCTGGGGGACACTGTTCTTCCTGCTGCTGTTTGCAGCTGGTTGGTCTTCCGTACTGGGTCTGTACGAAGGTGCTGCTTCCGTAGTCGGCGAAGCTTTCGGGTGGAACAGAAAGAAAGCGATCATCATTATCACGATCATCATGATCGCGTTAACTGCTCTGACTGTTCACTCCACCACCAGCCTGGCCGGTGTTACTCCGCTGGGTATGGACCTGTTCACCTTCATGGACTTCGTGGCCATGTTGATCACTCTGCCGATCGGCGCGATCTTCATGTCCATCTACGTTGGTACCAAGTTCTGGGATCGTTATATGGAACACTCCGCACATGGTGCGAAGTACTTCAAGGTTCCTCGGTTCTTAAAGCCCTGGTACATCGTTGGCCTGCCGGTTATCACCGCGCTGGTTGTAGTTGTAGGTATCGCAGGATACTTCTAAATTTTAACATTGTTTAACCGTTTTCAGAAAATCAACCAACCACTGATTTTTTGATCCCCCGCCGGATTGTAAAAGGCGGCATCCAGTCTGTCGGATGCCGCCTTATTGTTTTCAGTTATTCCGCTTTCGCCTCTTCCGGGATCACCCCGATCCGCTTCATTTCCTCCCGGGCGTCCTCAAACTGCAAATGCGTGTATACATCCAGGGTCACGGAAATGTTGGAGTGTCCCATCAGGTACTGCAGGACCTTGGGGTTCATCCCCATCCGGGCCATCTTTGTACAGTACGTGTGCCGGCAGATATGGGGACTCACCGTTGGGAAATCCGCCGCCGCCTCGCCTCCCCTCTCCCGGAAGGCCCGGTCGGCTTTTCGGAAGATCTGTTTCCAGTAAGCCGCGGCAGCCGGCTGGTCCTTTCCCTGCAGCACCAAAAACCCCTTCACCCCCTCCACAGAAGGTTCCTTCCTGGGCCGGGGCCGGCAATTCAAAAGTCCCAGAAAGCTGTCCCGGACCTCCTGAGTCATTGGAAGCGTCCGGATCCCGGACCTCGTCTTGGGCCGGGTAATATGGTATTCCCCTCCGGAACGGATCAGCTGCCGCTCCACCGTGAAGACTCCCTGCTCAAAATCCAGATCGTCCAGAGTCAGACCGCAGAATTCCGAAATGCGGAGTCCCGTGCCGAGGAGGATCCGGATCCCATCGTAAAAAGCAGCAAACTCCGGGTCACTCCGGAAAAAGCGGAGCCATTCCTCCTCCTGTTCCGGCGAAAGCGCCTCCCGTTTTTTCCGGTCATTTTCCAGGACCTTCTTCGGTGAAAACCCGAAGGGGTTTTTCTCCACCATTTCCTCTTCCACCGCCATGGCAAAGGCGGGCTGCAGAATGGCTTTCAGAGATTTCAGACAGCTGAAACTCCTCCCCCGGGACTGGAGTTCCATCAACCATAACTTCGCATCCAAAGTGCGGACTTCGGTGATGGGTCGATTCCCGAATTCTTCCTGCCGGACGATCTTCAGGAGAGAATCATAGGTGGCTCTGGTATTATAGGACAGTCCTCCCCTCTGGTGAAGATACAATTCTGCCAGTTCCGCCACCGTCAAAGCGGACCCGGACCGATATTTCCTTTCCTCTTCTTTGTGAAGCTCTTCCTCCTTCTCCCTCAGAGACTTGTCCCACCGTTTTCCCTCCGGCAACGGGTCCTCCGGCAATAGTCTCCAACTGTATAAAGACTTTTTTTCATCTCTGTGGGAGTATACATAGGCATACCGCCCGTCCCTTCGCTGGATCTCTCCGGTCAGGAGGGCTCTTCCCAGACGGTCTGTTCGGTGTTTGTGCATACCAGTCACCTCCGATCCTGCCATCCCTGTAGTATGACAAACTATAGCACAGCAACAATATGGGTTCAATCAAATATTTTAATATGGATCTTCTCTTTTTCTATCGTTTACAGCCCCCGCTACACTCTTTATTGTGTAAAAATGGCTGTATGATTGCCCTGGATACTCTGCCGAAAACCCGGATAAAACCCTGATATCAAAAGCTTTCTAGCGAAAACCAATATTTTTATTTGTTCGAAACCGAATTTAAAAATCGCTTTAAAACCGTAAGGTGTACACTCTGAAAATAAAATTTTTTGATGAATCAAAAATCTGTTAGAGGTTCAATCCCGGTGCCCGGGAAACCGGGCGCCGGAACATGTATTTTTATTTCATAAGGATGTTTTCGGAGGAATGGTTCAGTTCGGAAATGTTCCAGTGGTTGGAATTTTCTGTACGATGCAATTTTACTTAAACATTTTAAACAGAATGAACATTGACAACTGAATAAGATGAATCTTCCGAAAACGAAAATTATGGGGGATTTAAAAATGACAGACAAGACAACAGGCGCTGAACAGCAAGAATGGGGATCGGCCTT
>CADBSL010000106.1 GCA_902797345.1 uncultured Eubacteriales bacterium | reverse complement strand
TTCACGATAGCCAGGTTCCCCTGGTAGCGGACCCGGTCGATCTCGTAGACCTTGTCCTCTATGAACAGCTGATCCAGTTCTTCAAAGCGTTCCTTATAATCGGTATAGGGGTATACCTTGTTCTCGCCCTTCAGCCCCACGGCATTGACGATCTGCCCCAGCTTGAATCTTTCCAACATTGCTTTTTCTCCGTCTAAAAGAAAAAGGGCCGCTAGGGACCCTTTTGCTTACTGAGCGATTTCTACTACGACTTTTTTGTTCATCTTGGTAGCAGCGGCCTTCACCACGACACGGATCGCTTTAGCGATCCGGCCCTGCTTGCCGATGACCTTGCCCATATCTTCCGGAGCGACTCTCAGCTCCAGTACCAGGGTCTGATTGTGTTCCGTTTCGGTCACGCTGACCTGTTCCGGATGATCCACTAAAGACTTCGCAATAGCTTCTACTAATTCAACCATTTTGTGTCTCCTGTACTACTACTCTTCTTCAGCCTTTGCCTCTTCAGCCGGAGCTTCTTCTGCGGCTGCCGGAGCCTTGTCATAAACGCCTGCCTTCTTCAGCAGTGCCCGTGCGGTATCGGTCGGCTGTGCACCGGTGGCCAGCCATTTCTGAGCTGCTTCTACATTGATCTTCAGTTCTTCCGGATCTGCGATCGGGTTGAAGTAACCGATTTCTTCGATGAATCTGCCGTCTCTCGGGGAACGGGAATCCGCTACTACGACTCTATAGAAAGGTCTTTTCTTCGCACCCATTCTTCTTAATCTGATTTTTACTGCCATTTGATGTTCCTCCATTTATTATGAATAATATATTATAACCCTTTGGGTCGATAACTACTGCATACAGAGCTTCCAGCTCCTATTTCTTCTTCTTTTTCTGTTTCTTATGCCGTTCTTTCTTGACGGGTTTGCCGTTCTGGAATTCCGGCTTCTGCTTCTTTACAGGCTTGCCGCCGGGCCGCCCGCCGTACCCCATCTGACCGCCAAAGTTCTTCATCATCTTCTTGGTATCCTCGAAGCGCTTCAGAAGAGAATTGACGTCGGTCACGGTCATCCCGCAGCCATCGGCGATCCGCTTTCTGCGGCTGCCGTTGATGATTTCCGGATTCCGGCGTTCCTGAGGGGTCATGGACTGGATGATGGCTTCCATCCGCTTCATTTCCTTATTGGTGTTGTCCATGTCCACCTGTTCCAGAGCTTTCCGGTTCACTCCGGGGATCATCCCCAGCATATTGTTCAGGTTGTCGATCTTCCGGACCTGCTGGATCTGATCCAGGAAGTCCTCCAGGTCGAGGCCTTTGTTTTGCTTCAGTTTCTTGTCGATCTTCTCGACTTTTTCCTTGTCGAACTGTCTTTCCGCCTGTTCGATCAGGGATTCCATGTCGCCCATTCCCAGGATCCGGGATGCCATCCGGTCGGGGTAAAACTCTTCCAGGGCTTCGGCTTTTTCGCCGGCACCGATGAATTTGATGGGCTTGCCGGTGACCTTCTTGACGGAAAGGGCTGCACCGCCGCGGGTGTCGCCGTCCATCTTGGTCATCACGATGCCGCTGATCTCCAGCCGCTCATTGAAGGCTTTGGCCGCTGTCACCGCGTCCTGACCGGTCATGGAGTCTACCACCAGAAGGATCTCGTGGGGATTGACCGCGTCACGGACCCGGACGATCTCATCCATCAGGTCTTCGTCCACATGGAGACGCCCGGAGGTGTCCACGATGAGGATATTGTAACCCTTGATCTCGGCTTCCCGCTTCGCTGCCGCAGCGATCTTGTCCGGCTCCTTGCTTTCCGGCATGGAAAAGACCGGTACGCCGACCTTCTCACCTACGATCTGCAGCTGATCGATAGCCGCTGGACGGTATACGTCGCAGGCTGCCAGCATGACCTTCTTGCCCTGATTCTTCAGGTGAAGGGCCAGCTTTCCGCAGGTGGTGGTTTTACCGGTACCCTGAAGGCCCGCCATCAGGATCGTGGTGAACCCGGAGGACGAATAAGTCAGTTTGCTGATCTCGCCTCCCATGATCTGGGTCAGCTCATCCTTGACGATCTTGATCATCTGTTGATCCGCCGTCAGTCCGCCTTTGATCTCTTGTCCCAGGGCTTTCTCCCGGACGGTGTTCACGAATTCCCGCACGACCTCCAGGCTGACGTCCGCTTCCAGCAGGGCCAGCCGGACCTCCCGCAGGGCCTCGTTGATCTCGGCTTCCGATAAAGTGCCTTTTCCTTTCAGTTTTTTGAACGTGTTTTGCAGTCGTTCCGAAAGGTTTTCAAATGCCATTGATTATATCTCCTGTTCCAACTCTGAAATGATTGTCTTGATTTGCCTGAGCTGTGTCAGCAGGGGTTCCTTTTCCAGGGTGATGCACTCTCCACCGTCTTCCGTGGAAACCGCTGCGTCCCGGGCCTCATCCATCAGCTGCCCGGCGATGTCGCCGATTCTCTTCAGGGCTTCTTCCTGCCCTAAAAACCGGACCGCCAGTCCCAGCTTCTCTTCATACTCTCCAAGGGCTTTCCGGGATTTCTTGATCATATCATGGACCGCCTGCCGGCTGACCTGCAGTTCCTCCGCGATCTCCGAAAGGGAACAGTCATCTTCGAAATAAAGGTGACACACATCCTGTTGTTTTTCTGTTAAGAGCTGCCCGTAAAAATCGAAGAGCAGCGCTGTCTGTACGTCGATCACGTTTTCACCACCTGTCAAGCTTCTCTATTTTACACAATAGAAAACCCCCTGTCAAGTCTTTTTTCTTGACAGAGGGTAAAGCGTTGAGCGAGAAGCTGGAAGCTCTTAGCTCCTAGCTCCCAGCTGCATTCCGAATAAACTCCGGCGCCACCTCTTCCGGCAGATAAAGCCAGTAGGAGGATTCCTCCGGGTAGTCCTTTGCAAATACGGTGACTTCATAGTACCGTTCTCCGTCGTAGCCGGTCAGACCGGTCTCCAGGATCTGCTGGATCTGAGCCGGGTCCGTCAGCGTCGCCACCGACGAGTCTTCGTACCCTTCTTCTTCCGACCCGGTCCGAAGAACCACTTCCAGGTGGTGGACGTCTTCGCTTCGGAGAACGACAGCGTCGTAGATCCCCCACTCTTTTAACAGGGCGATGGTCCGGTCAAAAGCTTCCGTGACCCGGACTTCCCGGTACTGGTAATGACCGGAATAGAACCCCCCGGCGTCGATCTCCGCCTGGATGTCCGCCGGCGTCAGCTCGGCTCTGGGGCTGCCGGGCATCCGGAATTCTACATTGAGCAGTTCCGGTCGATCCTCTTTCATCCCTTCAATGGTCAGGTCCTCCAGGTCCTGCTGCAATGCCTTCAGGAGCTCTTCAAACTGACCTTTGTCCGTCAGGGTCTGGGGATATTTCCCGTAAAGGCCGGCATCAAAATCATTGCATGGCATCACAGAGACCGCATCCACCTTCATGGTTGCCGCGCTTTCCCAATCCATTACCGGATACTGGGCGGCTTTATAGGCCCGGGTCTCCACCATATTCTTGTATTCTGCGCTTTCGGAAAGCCATCCCGCCGGCAGCTCATAGTTCCGGCGGAGGACCCGGCCGTTTTTCATTTTGTAGACGAAGTTCACTGTGTCAGTGCGCTTCGACCGGTCGATCTCCTGCAGGTCTGCCTTTGCCGAAACGATGCTTTTGTGGAGGTCTGTGGCCGCTTCGTTCAATCCTTCGTCCCGGATCCAAAGATCCTCTGAAGTCCCCTGCCAGGGGGTCTCGTCCAGGTAATAGTTCACCAGATCCGCCCGGATCCCGGCCACCTCCGCAGCCTCCGGCACGCTCTTCTCAAATCCCAGCACATCGAACTGATATCCTGCAAAGAGGATCACCGCTGCGATGGCAAAAAGTCCGAACCCCTTGACAAAGCCCCTGATCTTAAAACGCTTCTGGATCAGCATCTCCACCGCCACATAGGTGACCAGCGCCCCCAGGGCGCAGCCCAGGAAGAACATGGGGCGGTTTTTCTCCTCATTGGTGATGAGGATGAACAGGAAGCCAAAGGCGCTCATCCCGCAGAAGGTCAACAGGTACTTGACGATGGGCTTGCTGAAATCAAAGGTCAGGGTGTCCGTGGCCCGCTCCATTTTTCTCCGTTGATACAGCATATACCCCACCAGGTAAAGGACCAGCGCCGCCGCCAGATATCCCAGCAGAACGACCCACCGGTTGTCCGCCAGGATCCCTGCCACCGGGCACAGATACAGGGCCAGTTTGGCCAAAGAATCCGGCATGGAATATCCGAAGAGGAACAGGGTCCCGAATCCATTCACAATCAGGATCAGTCCCGAGAATACCACCAGCAGGATCCCGCTGAGGAGGGCCTGCATCAGAGAAGTGCCCACCAGCACCGCCGCCAGCATCGAGATCACATAAACGATCACCGTCATCATCGTCAGACCGACGATAAACCGAAGGATCGACCCGTAGGTGAAGACGTCTGTCATCGGCATCCCCATCGAGGGGTCTTCCGGCAGCACCGGTCCGCCGATCACCCGGAGAAGGAGGAGAAAGACCCCTACCAGCAGGACCGGCGCCAGGCAAAGGAACGCCCCGGACAGGAAATTCGTGTGGTACAGCTGTTTCCTGGACAGCGGCATCGAGTGGACGATGGCTGCCGAGCTCTGCTGGTGCAGATACCGGAAGATCAAAAGCGCCGCCACCACCGGCACTCCTGCCGCCCACAGGGCTGCCGGGATATAGGTCCCGGTGAGGACGTTATTGATCTGGAAGGCCTCCCGCAGGGTCAGTATCGGCATGCAGACGATCAGAAAGTACCCGATGAAAGCCAATACACTGCCCAGCCAGAACCGTTTCAGATTTTCCACCAGCAATGGTCCCGACAGAAAAGAACGGTTAGAATAAGATCTCTTTGAATTCATCCCTGTCACCTCCCGTTTCGTAGATAAAGACCTCCTCCAGAGTCATGGGCAGAAGGTCGAAGACCACAGGACCGGCTGCCCGGAACTGATTTTCGATCCGTTCCCCGTCTCCCCGGATGATATACAGCTCTACGCTGCCCCTTTTTTCACCAAATAGTACATTCATTCCCTCCAGCGGCGCCCGGACCCCTTCCGGGAAGACCGCCTGGACTTTGTGGACATCGGACTTCAGGTCGTCCAGATCCCGCTCCAACAGCATTTTGCCCTTGCTGATGATGCCGATGCAGTCACAGAGCCCTTCCATGTCTTTTAAGTTGTGGGAAGAAACCAGCACGGTCATCTCCCGCTCCGCCACATCTTCCACGATGTCCCGGATCACCATCCGCCGGATCAGCGGATCCAGTCCGTCGATGGGCTCGTCCAATACCAGGACCTCCGGCATAGCGGACATGGCCAGGATAAAGGCGGCCTGTTTTTGCATTCCCTTGGAAAATTTCGATAACTTTTTCCTCTCCGGCAAGCCGAAGCGCTTCACCATTTCCCGGTAGCGTTCATCGCTCCAGCCCGGATACAGCTTCCGGTAGTAGGCCGCCACGCCCTTTAAGTCGTACATGCTGAAAAAATACAGGTCATCGGCGATATAGGTCATTTTCTGGTGAATAGCCACATTGTCGAAAGCCGGTTCACCCCCTACCAGGACCTCCCCGCTGTCTGCCCGGAACACGCCGGTCAGGTGTTTGATCAAGGTGGTCTTTCCGGAGCCGTTGACTCCCACCAGACCATAAATGGACCCTTTCTTTACGTGCATGTCCAACCCGTCCAGAGCCAGAAATCCGTCAAAGGTTTTCGTTACATTTTTCAGTTCTATCACTTCTATTCGCCCCCCTTCTGCAGCAGTCCGGTCTCTTCGATGACTTCCCGGATCTCTTCTTCGGGACACTGGAGGAACATCAGCTCGCTGACGGCATTCCGCACGGTTTCCTTCAGTTCCCGGATCCGGGCCTTGTTTTTATAGCTTTCCGCCGGAATGGCGGCGAAGTTTCCTCGTCCGGCTACGGAATAAAAATACCCCTGATTCTCTAATTCTTTATATGCTTTCTGGATGGTGTTGGGGTTGATGGCCAGTTCTTTGGCCAGGTCCCGCACAGAGGGTACTTTTTCGTCCGGCCCTATGACGCCGGTGATGATCAGTTCCTTAAACCGGTCCACGACTTGTTCGTAGATGGCTTTCCGGCTTTTCAGATCGATTTGGAACAACCTCTGCACCTCCTTTCTTTGGGTTAACTGTACTATAACACATAGTACACTTGATGTCAATGATATTCTCTGTTATAATGAGAACAAAAAATGAGAATCGCTTTTGCTGCGTGTGTATTTGCCTTGGGGACGCTCTCGCTCATGACACTCCGCCTTTTGCGATTCTCCCTGAATTAATCACACTAAAAGGGAGGAAACGAATGGATTATAACGAGAATATCAATAACATCAACGAGAACATGCCGGGGCCCTCTCAGGAGGAGCGTTGGGCGCAGTTTCGGAGCGGGAGTCCCGGACAGGGC
>CADBSL010000105.1 GCA_902797345.1 uncultured Eubacteriales bacterium | reverse complement strand
GCTTTCTGCTGTGGGATGCCGCCGATGATCTCGATGGTCTCTGTCCAGATGCTGCCGTCTTCCTTCCGGAAGAAGTCGTCTGTCTTTTCACCGTCTTCGCTTCTCTGCTTCAGTGCGAAGGTGAGGGTCTGGTTCAGTCCGCTCAGATCGGAGCCATTCAGAGCTTCCGCGATCTTGCTGACGACGATGGTCTTGACCGGATACAGGTAGTTGTTGTCTGCCAGTCCGTTTGCTGTAACGGTGTACTGTACGTTTCTTTCCAGGACTTCTTCTTCATTGTAGACGTCTTTTTTTGTTCTGCTGAAGTATCTGCCTTCGCCCTGGCCGATGCCTTCATCGTCGGTGTATACGGTGTAGGTCCCTTCTTCCGATACGCTGGCTGCAAAGGACCGGTAGCCCTCCGGCATTTGTGTCAGGGTCCGGACTTCGCCGGTCTTATCATTGATGATCTGGATGGATTTCAGTCCTTCCGGATCCTGTTCGTAGTCTCCGATCTGTCCGGCGTGGACGTAAGTCCCCTGGAGGATCGGTGTAGTGATCTCTCTTCCTTCGGTGCGGGATACGGTGTTCCCTTCTTCATCCAGGACTCTGGTGTCGATGGCGAACTTGGTACCATCCGCGTATGCTTCGATGTTGGCTGCTTCGCCGATCCGGATGTTATCTGCCATTTTATTGGCTGCGCCGGATCCGATACCGGATGCGCCCCAGCCGCCGATGGCTGTGATATTCCCGCCGGTGATGGCGATGGAGGTGTCCGTATCAGTGAAATATTTGCTGCTGCCGGAACCGGTTCCCTGGAATCCGGATCCGATACCCGATCCACCCTGCATTTTTTCTTCGGTGCTGGCTGCACCCTTGGCCAGGATCGTTCCGCCACTGATGTTGATGTTTACCTTATCGGCTCCTACGCCGCTGCCGATGCCTGCTCCGCCCTGGATGCCTCCTGTGGCAATGACAGTTCCGCCGCTGATCGTAATATCTGTTTGATCGATGGTTGTTTCACCGACTCTTCCGCCGGTTTTTCTGTCCTTCGTAGCGTTGGGAGATCCACCGGAACCGATTCCGGCTGCTCCGTCACCGCCTGTGGCTTCAATGGTACCGCCGGTGATCTCGATCTGACCATTTCCCAGGTAGCCGCCGCCGATCCCGGCCCCACCGTGGTGGGAATTGCCCTGGCGGCTTCCACCGATGGCTTCGATGGTTCCCCCGGTGATCTTGATGATCGCATCGGAGTACATTCCGCCGCCGATCCCGGCCCCAATATCTCTTCCAACGGCTTTGATATTCCCGCCGTTGATCTCAACATCTGCAAAGTAGTATCCCGGGCCTTTCGTATTGTTCGCTCCGGTTTTGCTGCTTCCTACTCCGTTGCCGATCCCGGTATATCCAGCGGTGTCAATGTCCCCGCCGTTGATGATGATCTTTCCGCTGTCGGAGTGGTTGCCGCCGCCGATGCCGGCGCCATCGCCATTGGCTCTGGAGATGATGTTTCCTCCGTTGAGGGTGATGGTTCCCCACTGATCTTCCACGTTTTTGTAGGATCCGGAGGAAGTTCCGTTCATCGGGTTGTCAGAAGTCCCGATCCCGGCTCCTCCGCCATTTGAAACAGCTGTGATGTTTCCACCGTTGATGGTGATATTTCCGGTCACTCCACTGTTTCCGCCATTATTATTTTTGCTTCCGCCGATCCCGGCTCCTCCGCCGTTCCCGGTTGCTTCCAGGCTCCCTTCGCCTTCGATGGTCAGGTCTGCTGCGTTTTCTTTTTCCCATCCTACGCCGATCCCGGCATATCCTTTGGCGCCGGTCACGTTGTTTTCCGTACCCTCTTCCAGTGTGATGGTAGCGGTGACGCCGGCTGCGATGGTGATGGCTGCGCTGGCCAGAGCTTCGATGGATGCTCCTGCCAGTGTCAGGCCTGCCTTGCCGTCCACTTTGACTTCACCCTGGTAGGTGCCGTTTGTCTTCAGCTTCAGGTCTCCGGAATGGATGGTGAAGGTCTTGTCCTGTCCATGTTCTGCGACTACGTTGTCACCCTTCAGGATCTTTGTTCCTTCTTCATTGATCTGATAGCCCTGGCTTTCCAGCCAGCTGACGATCAGGTTTTCTCCGAATCCGTGTTCCGTCTCAACCGCTTCTTCCTGCTGCTGAGAGGTGATTTCCTTTTCCGCTTCATTTTGCGGAGCGGTTTCCTTTTTCATTTCCTTTGTCGGATCGATTTCTTCTATTGTCTCGTTCTTTGTTTCCGGAGCCTCCTTCGAGTCCTCGGAATTCGTTGTTTCTGTCGGCGCATTCTGTTCTGCCTGCTTATTGTTTGTCTCGTTCTGCGCCGGCGCCTGTGCTTCCGTCTTTTCGTTATTCTGTACCACTTCCGGTACTTCCGCCATTTCATCCGCATAAACCAGAGTCATCACACCCGGGGAGAACATGGCTCCGCTGAAGAACATGGCTGCTGCTGTGATGCCTGCGATGGCCTTATTCATCTTCTTCTTCATCTCTGACACTTCCTTTCTTTAAATATATAAAACCCTTTTGTTATCCTTGTATATTCATTTTATCGAAGATGCCGTCGCGAAAAGCGTCACAAGTTATGACTATATTGCGTCTTTTGTTTTTTTGCAATAAAAAATCCGGCAGGTCATTTCCCTGCCGGATCTTGGCTTTTGGATTATTCCATATGATACTTGTTCTTGAACTTTTCGATTCTGCCGCCGCGGGTCACGAATTTCTGTGTCCCGGTGTAGAACGGGTGGCAGGCGGAGCATACATCCACACGAATCTCTTCTTTTGTGGATTTGGTTTCGAATGTATTTCCGCAGGTGCAGGTTACCTTGCACACTTTATAATCCGGATGGATTCCAGCTTTCATTTTCATTCACCTCGTTTCAACTATGCCATGAGCAGGCTAACGGATAGCGGTCGGAAAACCAGGTCCAGGAGATTATCTCTTGGAGAACTGGCTTGCCTTTCTCGCTTTCTTTAAGCCGTACTTCTTTCTTTCCTTCATTCTCGGGTCTCTGGTCAGGAAGCCCGCTTTTTTCAGCGTCGCTCTCAGTTCCGGATCCGCCTGGATCAGGGCTCTGGAGATACCGTGCCGCAGTGCGCCCGCCTGACCGGTGGTGCCGCCGCCGTGTACTCTTGCCACAACATCAAACTTGCCTTCTGTACCAGTGATCATCAGAGGTCTTTTTACTTCTCTCTTTACGATTTCTAAGCCAAAGTAGTCATCTAATTTCTTGCCGTTGATCAGGATATCGCCTTTGCCGGGAAGTAACCGAACTCTTGCAACTGCAGATTTTCTTCTGCCTGTTCCGTAATTCTGTAATGCCATTTACTG
>CADBSL010000104.1 GCA_902797345.1 uncultured Eubacteriales bacterium | reverse complement strand
TCTATCATCCGGCTCGATATGTCGGAATACATGGAGAAGCACTCGGTGTCCAAGATCATCGGCTCCCCTCCGGGATATGTGGGCTACGAAGAAGGGGGACAGCTCTGCGAAAAGATCCGCCGGAAGCCCTATTCCATCGTGCTGCTGGATGAGATCGAAAAGGCTCACCCGGATGTGTTCAACATCCTCCTCCAGATGCTGGAGGACGGTCACCTGTCGGATTCCAAGGGGAAGATGGCGGATTTCAAGAATGCCGTCATCATCATGACCTCCAATGTGGGGGCCCATCGGATCAAGAAGCAGAAGACCATGGGATTCTCCGCAGGGGACGACCTGGATGAAAAGATGAACGCCTACGAAAAGATGAAGGAAAATATCATCGGTGAGCTGAACAAGACTTTCCGTCCGGAATTCCTGAAACGGCTGGACGAAGTCATCGTCTTCCACAGTCTGGATCAGGATGAGATCCGTCAGATCATCGACCTGATGATCAAAGATCTGAAGGAACGGGCGAAGAAGCTGAAGATGAATATGGAAGTGACCGACGAGGCCAAGGACCTGATCTTCCGGGAAGGCTTTGACGAGCAGTACGGGGCCCGGCCCCTCAGACGGACCATCACCCGGCTGGTGGAGGACAAGTTTGCGGAGGCCATCCTCAAGGGAGAATTGAGCCCCGGGGATACTGTGATCGTGGATGCCGGCGGAGACCGGATCCTGCTGGAAAAGGGAGGAGAACAGAATGGCTAAGAAGGGCCCCAAAACCGTTTTCGTTTGCAGCGAATGCGGGTATGAGAGCCCCAAGTGGATGGGACAGTGCATCTGCGGGGCCTGGAACACCTTTACGGAAGAGAAAGTAGTGGACACGAACGTGTCCGCTGCTTTGTCGTCTCAAAATAAAAACCGCCGGATCCTGAAACCTGCCCCGATCCGGGAGATCGTTTCCGGGGAAACGGAGCGGATGGATACCGGGATCGGAGAACTGAATCGGGTGCTGGGAGGCGGATTGATCAGGGGTTCCCTGACCCTCATCAGCGGGGAACCGGGGATCGGCAAGTCCACCATCCTCCTGCAGGCTGCGGCGGGGATCGCCCAAAAGTACGGGAAGGTCCTTTACGTCAGCGGCGAAGAGTCCGGGGAGCAGATCCGTCTGAGGGCAGACCGCATCGGCGGGCTTTCGGAGAACCTGTATCTGCTGGCGGAGACGGAATTGGAGTTGATCCTGGAGACGGTGGAAGAGTTCCGGCCGGTGTTCCTGATCATCGATTCGATCCAGACAGTCTATTCCTCCCAGCTGACTTCCGCCGCCGGCAGTGTGTCCCAGGTACGCGCCTGTACGGCGGAGATCATGCGGGTGGCCAAGACGAACGCCATCCCGGCATTTATCGTGGCCCATGTGACCAAGAGCGGAGATCTGGCGGGACCGAAGATCGTGGAACACCTGGTGGACACGGTACTGAACTTTTCCGGAGAGCGGAACCACGGATTCCGGATCCTCCGGTCCTATAAAAACCGGTTTGGGAACACCAGCGAGATCGGTGCGTTTGAGATGAGCGGAGAAGGTCTCAGGGAGATCGCGGATCTGTCCTCCAGCTTCCTGGAGGAGACCTCCAAAGGGGTGGAAGGATCTGTGGTCACGGCGGTCTACGAGGGATCCCGGCCGCTGCTTTTGGAAGTTCAGGCTCTGGTATCGCCCTCCGGCGTGGGGTTTGCCCGCAGGAGCAGCATCGGTTTTGATCCCGGGAGGCTCAATATGATCATCGCGGTGCTGGAAAAACGGACCGGACTGAAGCTGATGAGCAGCGATGTATACGTGAATGTGGCAGGGGGCATCCGTCCGGAAGGCACCTCCATCGACCTGGCGGTGGCCACGGCCATCTGCTCGGCGGCTTTGGGAAGACCCATGTCGGACCCCCAGACCATCGTCCTGGGAGAGATTGGTCTGACCGGTGAACTCCGGGGCGTATCCCAACCGGAGAGGATCGCTTCCGAAGCGGCCCGGATGGGATTTCACAAGATTCTGATGCCGGAGAAGAACCGGATTCGGTGGTCAGGGCCCAAAAACATTGAAATTATCGGCGCGAAAGACCTTCGAGAGGCTGTGAATAAGGTCCTTCAGCATTGACACAGCATGCAAAAACAGGGTATACTATAATTTACAATGGAGGAGACAGCATGTTTACGATCGGCGATAAAGTAGTATACCCGATGCATGGAGCCGGGGTGATCGACAGCATCGAATCGAAAGTCATACTCGGTGAAGAACGGGATTACTACACGATGAAGATCCCGGTAACTGACATGCATATAATGATCCCGGTGGATAACAGCGAGGCCATCGGCATGCGCCCCATTGTAAGCAGGGAGATCCTGGAAAAAGCTCTGGAGGTCCTGAGGGGAGAACCTACCTCCATGTCCACCAACTGGAACAAACGCTACCGGGCCAATCAGACCTTACTGCGCAGCGGAGATGTGTTCAGTGTGGCGGAGGTGGTGCGGAATCTGACGATTTCCGACCGGGAGAAAGGACTGTCCACCGGCGAGCGGAAGATGCTGCTGAATGCCACCCGGATCCTGGCCAGCGAAGTGATGCTGGTCATGGGGATCGATCCGGAGGAGGCAGAGGAGCTGATCCGTGGATCCATCACCTATACAGGGGAAGGGGGTTGATAGACCCATGAAAACAATGATCAGGCTTTTACTCACGATCCTTGGGGCAGCGTTAGGTTATAGTCTGGGTATCCTGATCTACATGCTGGCGATCTCGACTTATTCAACGGGACCGCAGGCATCCACAAAAGCCATTGAGATTGGCACCCCGGTGGTCAGCGCGCTGATCCTGGGAACTCTGGCATTTCTGATTTCCGGTCGGTTGGTGAAAGACTGGAGGCGGATCGGACAGCGGCTGGAGACCAATATTTCCCGATTCCCGGCTCTTCAGATCATCGGAGGAGGCTTTGGGTTGACCTTGGGATTGGTGATCGCTTATCTGATCAGCGGACTCTTCACCAACATCCAGATCCTCTATCTGGGTCCGGTGCTCTCCGTGATCGCCTATATCGTCTTCGGATTATTGTTCACGGTGGTGGGGACCCGTCTCGGGAAACAACTCTCGGAAAGAGGTTCCGGCGAAGCACTGGCGATGTCCGGAGCGGCCTATTTCCAGAACCGGAAGGCACCGCCGAAAAAACGAAGGGAAGCGATCCCGAAGATCTTCGATACCAGTGTTCTGATCGATGGAAGGATCATGGACCTGATGAAGACCGGATTTATTGAGGGAGACATCATCATTCCGGAATATGTGCTGACGGAGCTCAGACACCTGTCGGATTCCGCAGACCCCATGAAAAAAGCCAAAGGCAGACGGGGCCTGGCGATCCTCAAGGACATCCGGAGCTTCTACGGCATCGAGATCTACAACACCTACAGCGACAAAGACTGGGACGGTGTGGAGGAAGTGGACATGAAACTTCTTCGACTGGCGCAGAAACTGGATGCAAAGGTAGTCACCAACGACTTCAACCTGATCCAGGTCGCAGAAATCCAGGACATTCCGGTACTGAACATCAACGATGTGGTCAACGCACTTCGGACCGTGGTGATCCCGGGAGAGGAACTGAGAGTCTCCGTGATCCGGGAAGGCCGGGAAAACAACCAGGGCGTAGGATATATGCCCGACGGCACGATGATCGTTGTGGAAGGCGGCAAAAATCTCATTGGCAAAGATGTTAATACGGAGGTCACCAGCGTACTGCAGACGGCCTC
>CADBSL010000103.1 GCA_902797345.1 uncultured Eubacteriales bacterium | reverse complement strand
GGGAGTAAAGAGTTTATTTGATAGAGGAAAACAATGCCGTTACTGAATTTTAATCATAAACCAAAAAATGAACTGGAAGAGGGCGGACGCAAGACCGCCGAGGTGACGCCGGATCAGCTCCAGCAGGAGCCGGTTCGGACCTGTCCTTCCTGCCGGAAAGAGATCCCGGTGAGCCGGATCCGGGGCAACCATCAATGCTGCCCCAAATGCGGCCATCATTTCCGGATGTCCGCCCGGCAGCGGATCCGTTTCATCGCGGACCGGGACAGCTTCCGGGAGCTCTTTGACGATTTGAGGTCGGAGGACTTTCTGGATTTCCCCGGGTATGCGAACAAGCTCCGTGCCACGGAAGCTTCCAGCGGCGAAAAGGAGTCCGTCGTCTGCGGGACAGCCCGGATCGGGGGATTCGACTGCGGCCTGTTCGTCATGGATCCGAACTTCATGATGGGCAGCATGGGGACCGTCACCGGCGAGAAGATCACCCGGCTCTTTGAGTATGCGGTGGAGAATGAACTCCCGGTGATCGGCTACACCGTTTCCGGCGGGGCCCGGATGCAGGAAGGGATCCTGTCGCTGATGCAGATGGCCAAGACCAGCGCAGCAGTGCAGCGGCACAGCGATGCGGGGCTCCTGTATATTACCGTGCTCACAGACCCTACCACCGGCGGAGTCACCGCCAGTTTTGCCATGGAAGGCGACATCATCCTGGCGGAGCCCGGTGCGACGGTTGGATTTGCCGGAGCGCGTGTCATCGAGCAGACGACTCGAAAGAAGCTGCCCTTCGGATTTCAAAAATCGGAATTTCTGATGGAACACGGCTTCGTGGACCGGATCGTTCCCCGTTTTCAGCAGAAGGACACCCTGACGATGCTTCTGAGCATCCATGAACGGTAAAGGAGGATCGGGATGGGAACCATAACAAAAAGAAGTACGATCAATAAGAATACCGTGGCGGTGAAGGCCTACGACAAAGTGCGATTGGCCCGGAACAACCACCGGCCCACTGGAATGGACTATATCTCCCGGATCTTCGATGATTTCATTGAAATGCACGGAGACCGGAAATACGCCGACGACCCGGCCATCGTGGGAGGGTTGGCTCTGCTGGAGGGGAAACCGGTCACGGTGATCGCCTGTGAAAAGGGCCACACTTCCAAGGAACGGGCCTTCCGGAATTTCGGGGCCCCCAGTCCGGAAGGATACCGGAAAGCTAACCGTCTGATGAAGCAGGCGGAAAAATTCGGCCGGCCGGTGATCTGTTTCGTGGACACCTCCGGCGCCTTCTGCGGCATCGGAGCAGAAGAACGGGGACAGGGACAGGCCATTGCAGCGAACCTGATGGATATGAGCGTCCTGAAAGTGCCCGTGATCTCCATCATCATCGGCGAAGGCGGCAGCGGCGGGGCCCTTGCCCTGGCGGTGGCGGACGAAGTCTGGATGATGGAAAACGCCGTGTATTCGGTGATCTCTCCGGAGGGCTGCGCCTCCATTTTGTTCAAGGACGCAGACCGGGCGGATGAAGCAGCGGAGAGCCTGGGACTCACTGCCGAAAGGAATTATGAACTGGGTGTGGCAGACCGGATCGTGGAGGAGAAATTCGCCCGGAACGGTTTCGACCCGGTGGTGTATGAGAATCTCCGGGTGCTGCTGTCGGTGAAAATGGATGAGCTCCGCAAGATCCCCACAGAGGAACTGCTGGAGAGAAGATATCAGCGATTCCGCGCACTGGGGAATCGGGAATAAATGAGGAATTAGAATGAGTGTATATGAGAAATACTGTGAAGAGACCTTTGACGAAAATGGCCGGCTGTTGAGCCTGAAGATCCGGCGTCCGGAAGACTTCAATTTCGGCTATGACGTGGTGGATGAGATCGCCCGGACAGAGCCGGACAAGCGGGCCCTGGTCTGGTGCAATACCGAAGGCGAGGAGAGGACTTTTACCTTTCAGGATATCGCCTCCCTCAGCAACCGGGCGGCCAACGTATTTCGGTCTCAGGGGATCCAAAAGGGCGACCGGGTGATGCTGGTGCTCAAGCGCCATTACGAATACTGGTATGTGACCATTGCCCTGCATAAACTGGGTGCAATCATGGTGCCGGTGACCCATATGCTGACGCCGGAAGACATGCGCCACCGTCTGAACAGCGGACGGATCAAGGCCGTGGTCTGCGCAGCGGAGGACCGGATCCCGGAAAAGATCCGGGAAGCGGTGAAGGGCAACGACACCCTTCAGGTCAGCTTCACGGTGCAGAAGGATGTGCCGGGGTTTATGAATCTGACGAACGCTGTGGAAACTGCGTCGGAAACTCTCGAAAGGGTCCCGACGAAGGCGACAGACCCTCTGGCGATCTATTTTACTTCCGGGACCAGCGGGGAACCCAAGGGCGTGATCCACGACCATACCTATCCGCTCCTGCACATCGTCACGGCGAAGTACTGGCAGAAGGCGGAGGAAGACGGGCTCCACTTCACCATGGCGGAGACCGGCTGGGCCAAGACCAACTGGGGCAAGCTCTACGGGCAGTGGCTTTTGGGCAGCGCAGTGATGGTCTATGATTTTGATAATTTTGACCCGAAACAGGTGGAACACATCATCAACAAATACGGGGTGACGACTTTCTGCGCCCCGCCGACGATCTTCCGGTATATGGTGATGAAAAAAGTCTCTGACCTGAAGGGTCTGAAGCATACCGTCACAGCGGGGGAAGTCCTCAGCAAGGAAGTCTTCGACCGGTTCCGGGATCTGACAGGGATCACCCTGATCGAAGGCTACGGGCAGACGGAGACGGCACTGCTGTTGGCGAATTTCGATGAAGATCCCACCAAGCAAGGCGCGCTGGGTAAGGCGTCACCCATGTACCGGCTGAAGGTCGTGGATGAAGACGGGAACGAGCTTCCTGCCGGCGAGATCGGGGAGCTGGTCGTACTGCCTGGCGAAGACGGCAAAATGGAAGGCGTGTTCAGCGGGTATTTTGAAAATCCGGAGCTCTATGCCCACGTTCTTCGGGGCGGCATCTTCCATACCGGAGACACGGCTCACATGGATGAGGACGGGTATTTCTGGTTCGAAGGCCGGATCGACGATGTGATCAAGACCGGCGGCTACCGTGTCGGACCTTCCGAAGTGGAAGAAGTCCTGGATACCCACCCGGCGGTGGCGGAATGCGCCGTCATCGGCGTGGAGGACAAGGCCCGGGGCCAGGCGATCAAAGCCTACGTCGTACCGGTGGAAGGTGTGGAAGCAGGACCGAAGCTGAAGCGGGAGATCCGGGAATACTGCAATGGCCGGCTGGCGGATTATAAATGGATCCGGACCGTGGAATTCGCGGAATCCCTGCCCAAGACCATCAGCGGCAAGATCCGCCGCAGCGAATTAAAGAAAATGCAGAAATAACGGTTGACATCCGTTTTCAATATGTTAATATATTCAAAGCGTGAGTAACGCAGGATATTTCAAGGCTATGAAGGAAACAAGTAGCCCGGACAGCGTCTTTCAGAGAGCGGCCGGAAGGTGCGAGACCGCAGATCAGTCCGAGGTGAATACATTCCGGAGCTGCTGCCTGAACGGTAATGCTCAGTAGGGTAAGACGGGAACGCCCGGTATAGCGTAGTCTGTGTGATCGCACAGAAAGAGCGGCATTTTGTGAAGAATGCCGGAACCAGAGGTGGTACCGCGATGATTCGTCCTCTGTCCCGAACGGGGCAGAGGATATTTTTATGTATGGAGGTAACAGAAATGCAAATTTATGAAGAATTACAGGCCAGAGGGCTCATCGCCCAGGTAACCGACGAACCGGAGATCCGGGAGCTGATCAACAACGGCGGAGCCCGTTTCTATATCGGCTTTGACCCGACGGCGGATTCCCTGCACGTGGGACATTTCATGGCCCTGTGCCTGATGAAGAGACTCCAGATGGCCGGGAATAAACCGGTGGTACTGGTAGGCGGCGGCACCGGGATGATCGGTGACCCCTCCGGCAGAACCGATATGCGTCAGATGATGACCCCGGAAACAATCCAGCACAACTGTGACTGCTTCAAGGTCCAGATGGAACGGTTCATCGAATTCGGTGAAGACAAGGCCATCATGGTCAACAACGGCGACTGGCTGCTGGATCTGAACTACATCGAACTGCTCAGAGAAGTCGGGGCCCATTTCTCCGTCAACAACATGCTTCGGGCAGAATGCTACAAGCAGAGAATGGAAAAGGGACTGAGCTTCTTTGAATTCAACTACATGATCATGCAGGCTTATGATTTCTATTATCTCCATCAGCACTACGGTGTGAACATGCAGTTCGGCGGCAACGACCAGTGGAGCAACATGCTGGCCGGGACAGAACTGATCCGGAGGAAGCTGGGAGAAGATGCTTATGCAATGACCATCACGCTGCTGTTGAACAGCGAAGGGAATAAGATGGGCAAGACTGCCAAAGGCGCTGTGTGGCTCGACCCGAAGAAGACGACGCCTTATGAATTCTATCAGTACTGGAGAAACGTGGACGATGCGGACGTGATCAAGTGCATGAAGATGCTGACCTTCCTGACTTTGGAAGAGATCGCGGAGATCGAAAGCTGGGATGACAGCCGGATCAACGAAAAGAAAGAGATCCTGGCCTATAGCCTGACCGAACTGGTCCACGGCAAAGAAGAAGCGGATAAGGCACAGGCCACCGCGAAGGCACTGTTTGCCGGCGGCGG
>CADBSL010000102.1 GCA_902797345.1 uncultured Eubacteriales bacterium | reverse complement strand
CGGGCGTTTTCGGATCTGGAACACCAGCCGGGTCTTTCCCACACAGATCTCGTCCCTGTCCTTTAAAGGGACGATCTCTCCTGCCGGGACCGGTCGATCATTGATCTTGCTGCCGTTTTTAGATCCTGCGTCTTCAAAGAGGAACTCCTTCCCGCTGGTGATCACACAGTGTCTGCGGCTGACAAAAGGATCCTCCAGATTCAGGACCTGTTCGGCCCGGACCTGGTCTCTGCCTATGATGTATTGATTGTTCTGCCGGATCGTCAACAACGACTGTCCATCCGGCGTCCGGAGTCTGGCCTGCATACTTTCACCTCAATTGCAAAGGGCGCAGGGAGTATACCTGCCGGTGGAAAGAGCTTCTCCGATTGGGACGCAGATGAAATAATGATCCATGTCCCGGGTCAGATAAAAGCAGTTCCCGTGATGGTATCGCTCCCCGTAATTCGGGAATACGTAGACATACTGATCCTCTTCGGCCTCCATGGCGGAAAAAGGGATCTCATTGCCGGAAAGATCCGCACCGCTCCACCTTCGCGCCGCCAGATGGTCCCGGATGGGGATCACATCCGGCAGGCCAAAGGGGAGGGAAAGCCGGATCGGATACGTCAGATCCACCAGATACACTTCATCTTCCACCTTTACCGAAGCATCGATGTCGATTTCCTTTTTTATTTTCTGGTGGGCATCGTGATAGGTCCGGCTTTCATACATCCTTTCGCTGAAACCGCTCCCTCCCAGTTGGCTCTCCCAGGAAAGCTTCGCCAGATTTTGGGACGCTTCAAAGTGTATGATCTCCTGAAAGTGAAGGACCTGCAGGAGATACACCAGAAGGACCACCGCAAAGAGGAACACCGGTGTCAGGATCGCCGCTTCCACGATCACATACCCTCTTTTTTTCTTCAGTACATTCCTCGCCTTCAATATTCGAACACTCCTTCCGTTTGCATCACATTGTCCTCGATGATCCCCGGAAGGATGGAAGGCAGGTGGGGGATCCGCTCGAATGAAGCGGTATCTTCAAATCCGGTGATGCAGTTTCGGAAATCAAAACTCTTATCGTACCGGCCCTTCATATTGATCTGGATCAGATCCATCGTCCTGAGCGCTATCTGATCCGTACCCACCGTCAGCATCAGCAGATCCAGATAGGCATCGTAATCCAACCCGCCCCCTTCCCGGTGGCCGGACTGGACCCGGTTTTCACCGTAAATGCTTTCCAAAGACAGCTTCCAATCCGAAGCACTTTTCAGAAAAGGGACTTTCCCGCCCTTCATCAGCGTGCTCAGATCTTCCTCCGCCTCCGCTCCGGCCCAGGCCGCAGCGATCAGGAACTGGACTGCCGGCAGGAATAACTCCGCACCGGTGGCGGCAGCCGCCGCCTGGGTCAGACCCCGTTTTTCCGGATCCGAGTAAATATGAGCGATGTTCAACCCGGTCCGAAGCAGGAACAGTTCTCTCTTCACAGAAGAAAGGTTGTCCTTGTCGCTGAGTTTTCCTTTCAGGATGTACTCCTTCTCCCCCAAGAAGAACGATTCCCCGCTTCCCTCTTTCAGCATGCTGCGGAAGTGAGTGTCGATATATCCCATCAGCAGGAGTTTGTCTGTCCCGTAAGCGATCCCCGAGAAAAAGCTGTCCAGGAATCCGGCGCTGTCCTTCCCCAGGGTCATCAATTCCTCTTCCTGTCCCAATCGATAGATCTTTTCTCTGGAGTGGGAATGATCCCCGTTCTTCGAAGGCAGGGATTCTTTGACCATCCGATCCCGCAGGGTCCGCCCTTCCGGTACGCTTTCCGGATCAAAGGTGTTTTCCTTCAGATCCAAAGGATCTCGGGAGGCGGGATTCTCCGGGACTTCACCGGTTTGAGGATCTGCCGGAAGGGGTTCCGACAGTGCAGTCTTTTCCGAGTCATAACTGTCTTTCGCATCCCGGTACAAACCGTCGATCTCCACCCCGGATCCCATGGACGACAACAGGGTTTCCAATCCCGTTGCTACGGTCCGGTATTTCATGATCTCCCGCAGCTGATCCATAAAGACTGTTTTGTCACTCAGAGACCGGCCGGCGCAGGATACCCGGACATCGGAGAGG
>CADBSL010000101.1 GCA_902797345.1 uncultured Eubacteriales bacterium | reverse complement strand
TAGCGACTGGCGAGCCGAAGGCGAAGACAGAGCTTAGTACCCCTGCGTGAGGGCCATGAGCGAGAGCGTCCCCGAGGGAAATACACACGAAGCAATACGATTTCCGAGATTGGAGATATATTATGAAATCAGGTTTTATCGCCATCGTTGGCCGGCCGAACGTCGGCAAATCCACCTTACTGAACGCCATCCTGGGCGAGAAGATCGCCATCGTCTCGGACAAACCCCAGACCACCCGGAATACCATCCGGGGCATCTACACCAAAGACGATCTGCAGATGGTATTCATGGACACACCGGGGATCCACAAACCCCGGAACAAACTGGGCGACTTCATGGTGAACGCCGCTACCAACACCTTCAATGACTCCGAGGCCATCGTCTTCATCGTAGACGACAAGCTCAGCAAAGGCCCCGGAGACAAATACATCGTGGACATCCTGAAGGATGTCCGGACCCCGAAGATCCTGGTGATCAACAAGATCGACAAAATGACACCGGATGAATACAAAGAGATCTACGACGAGTACGAAGAACTGGGGATCTTCCAGGAGATCATCGGGATCTCCGCCAAAGAAAACCACAATATCGAGACTTTGCTGAAGACCCTGGAGGGACTTCTGCCGGAAGGACCCTTCTTCTTCCCGGAGGATATGGTCACCGACCACCCGGAACGGTTCATCGTTTCCGAGATCATCCGGGAGAAGATGCTGCTGTACCTCAATGACGAGCTGCCCCACGGCGTGGCAGTGGAGATCGAGCAATTCGAGGAAGAGGGGAACCTGGTGCGGATCGGCGCCGTGATCTATTGCGAGAAGAAATCCCACAAGGGGATGATCATCGGCAAACAGGGCCGGAAACTCAAGGGCATCGGCAAGAGCGCCCGCCAGGACATCGAAGCCCTTCTGGGAACGAAAGTCTTCCTCCAATTGTGGGTGAAAGTGAAAGAAAACTGGAGAGACAGCGATATCATGCTGTCGAACTTTGGATATATAAACGAATAAGGTGATCCAATGCAATTAACGACCCGGGGGATCATCCTCCGACAAACGAAAACTGTGAATGACATGCGGATGCTGACGCTGTTTTCCGAGCGGTTCGGCAAGATCTCTGTGGCGGCAAAGAATGACAACTTCAGGGGGAAACTGAAGTCTTCCCTGGCCACACGGCCCTTTACGCTGGGGAATTACGACCTGTACAAAAACCGGGACAGCTTCCGGATGGGCCGCAGCGAGACTCTTCGGAGCTTTTTTGGCATCGGGGAGGACGTGGACCGGTATATGGAAGCTTCCTTTGTGTTGGAATTCACCGACAAGATCCTGGAAGAGAATGCACCGGCACCGTCGATCTTCCAACTCATGATCGACTATTTCGATGCGCTGGAGCACCGGACAAGGGAAATGTCCTTCCTGACCACGGTCTATCAGATCAAAGCCGTGAAGATCCTGGGCTACAGTCCCCACCTGAGGACCTGCGTCCACTGCGGAAAAGAGAAGCCGGATTATATGTTCCATGTGGAGTCCGGAGGCGCAGTTTGCCCCGATTGTGCGCGGGATAACGGATTGATTTATCATTCGGACTCTGATATAATTGATAAGATAAAGTTTATTTCGAAAAGTTCCATGAAGGAACTGGAAAAACTGTATCTGGAGAAACAGTCCTTAGATGAGATGAACAGTCTCATTCGCAGATATACGAGATACCACCTGGACATCTCGGATCTGAAAAGTGAATCGTTATTATTAGATCATTAGAAAGGATGTAGGTATGGATATCACATTAGAAAAAATCGAACTGGTGAAAGACCGGACCGGCGTGAGCTATAAGGAAGCGAAAGAAGCGCTGGAAAAGACAGACGGTAATGTTGTAGATGCGATCATCTACATCGAAGAACTGGAAGTGGGTGAAGAAGAATACACCACCCGCAGCACTCCGGAAAAAGCGGAGATCATCGAAAAAATCAAGGACATCATCAAGAAGGGCAATGTTACTAAAATTCAGTTAAAGAGAGACGGCGATGTGATCCTAAACATCCCGGTAACGGCTGGCGCTATCGGCGGTGTTATTTTCCCGATCCCGGCGATCATCGGGTCTGTAGCGGCGCTGGCTGCGAAGTGCACCATCGAGATCGTGAAGGAAGACGGCGAAGTGATCGACCTGAACGAAAGATCCGGCGGACGGATCAACAAATACCGCGACATGGCGGAAGACGCTATCAATACCGTAGGCGAAAAAGCGGCAGACACCTTTGAAGACATTAAAATCAAAGCCGGCGATGCGGTAGAAAACGCCAAATACAAGGCGGCAGAACGCAAGGATCGTAAGGCACAGGGTGAAGACGGGGAATTCGAATTCAACCCGGAAGACTGCGAATATGCAGAGGACTGCAATACCTGCGATATGGGCTGTGAGTACAAGGACGAAGCTGCTGAAAAAGCGGAAGAAGCAAAAGAAGCAGTAGCGGAAGCGGCAGAAGAAGCGAAGGAAGCGGCAGAAGACTTCGTGGACGAGCTGAAAGATGCAGGCGAAACACTGAAGGATGCAGTGGACGACCTGAAAGAATAAACTACCAAACGAAGGAGCATTACAATGGCAAGAGAGTTTACAATGGACAAGATCGTAGCGCTGGCGAAGGGCAGAGGCTTTGTATTTCCGGGTTCGGAAATCTACGGCGGCCTGGCCAACACCTGGGACTACGGTCCGCTGGGCGTGGAGTTGAAAAACAATGTAAAGAAGGCCTGGTGGAAGAAGTTCATCCAGGAATCCAAGTACAACGTGGGACTGGATGCGGCGATCCTGATGAATCCCCAGACCTGGGTTGCTTCCGGTCACGTGGGCGGGTTCAATGACCCCCTCATCGACTGCAAGAGCTGTAAATCCAGATTCCGTGCGGACAAGCTCATTGAGGATTATGTAAAAGAAAACAACATCGAAGGCGTGGCGGTGGACGGCTGGACCAACGAACAGTTGGAAGGCTACATCGCGGAGCACCAGGTCCCCTGTCCGGACTGCGGCAAATCCGACTTTACCGGCATCCGTCAGTTCAATCTGATGTTCAAGACCTTCCAGGGCGTTACCGAAGATTCCAAAAATGAGATCTATCTCCGTCCGGAAACCGCTCAGGGTATCTTTGTAAACTTCAAGAATGTACAGAGAACCACCCGGAAAAAG
>CADBSL010000100.1 GCA_902797345.1 uncultured Eubacteriales bacterium | reverse complement strand
TTCGTATCTGGATGCGGAGATCGACCCCAACGGGCTCATGGGGATCTACTTCACCTCCGGTACTACCGGAAGATCCAAGGGGGTCATGCTCTCTCACCGGAACATCACCGCCAATGTAGAGAACATGCTTCGGCGGATGCACATCGACACGAATTCCAAGATCCTGTCGGTGATGCCCATCCACCATACTTTCGAATTCACCTGCAGCATCATCACCTGCCTGTCTCAGGGCTCCACTGTGTGCTTTGCGGACGGCCTGAAATACATCCAGAAAAACCTGAAGGAGGACCACCCCACCGTCATGCTGGGAGTGCCTCTGGTGTTTGAGACCTTCCACAAGCGGATCATGACGGCGGCCCGGCTGGGAGGGAAAGAGGAGCAGCTGAAGAAGGGCATGAAGCTCAACAGCTTTCTCCAGAAGATCCACCTGGATCGTTCCCGGCAGCTGTTCAAGGACATTTACGAGATCATCGGCACCTCGATCCAGGTCTTCATCGTAGGCGGCGCGCCAATGGATCCCCAGATCATCCGGGACTTCCGGACCCTGGGCGTCAATATGTTTGAAGGCTACGGGCTGACGGAAACGGCCCCCATCATCGCCATGAATGCGGATTACCGGGAAAAACCCGGCGCAGCCGGAGCACCGCTGCACGGGACCGAAGTCCGGATCGACGACCCGGATGAAGCCGGCGTGGGTGAGATCCTGGCGAAGACTGAATCCCGGATGCTGGGCTATTTCGAAGACCCGGAGGAAACGGATAAGGTCCTGCTGCCGGATGGCTGGTTCGCCACCGGGGACTACGGCTACATGGATGAGGAGGGGTTCCTCCACGTTACCGGCCGGAAGAAGAACGTCATCGTCACGAAGAACGGGAAGAATATCTTCCCGGAAGAGCTGGAATATCTGCTGAACAAGAGCGACTATATCAAAGAATCCGTGGTCTGGGGAGATGAGGACGAGAAGCTGGGCGATCTGATCATCACCGCAGAGATCGTCACCGAACCGGATCAGATCAAGGGGCTCTCCGAAGAGGAGGTCCGGGAGATTATCAAAAACATCGTGGAGGAAGTCAACCAGTCCACCACCTCCTATAAACGGATCCGGAAGTTCAATCTTCGGGAAGAGGAATTTGAAAAGACCACGACCCGGAAGATCAAGAGACACAATCTGGACCTGAAGTCTCAGGGGGAGGAGGCGAAGGTCAATGGCTAAGTTCGTGGAAAAACCCCACAAAGTCCGGTATTTACCGGATATCCGGGACATCATCCATTACGGCGCAGAGCACTACACCGACCTTCCGGCCTATGAAGACCGGCACTTCCCCGGAGAGGGAGACCGGCGGGTGATCACCTACCGGCAGCTGAAGGAGGATGTGGATGCCCTGGGAACGGCCCTGTTGAACCGGGGTCTGGAGGGCAAGAAGATCGCTGTTATGAGCGAGAACCGGTATGATTGGGTGTTGACCTATTTCGCCGTTTGCTGCGGCGTGGGTGTGATCATCCCTTTGGACCGGGAACTGCCTTCGGCGGAGCTGGTGAACCTGCTTCGCAGAGCAGAGGCTTCCGCATTGGTCTACTCCAAAAAACAACAGAAGACCGTGGATGCCGCCATGGCGGAACTGGACTTCGTGGAATACCTGATTGAGATGGACGGGGACACCCACCAGTGGCGGAACCTGTCCCTGAAGACGCTGGTGGAGGAAGGCTACCGGCTGATGGCGGAGGGGGATGAGAGCTATACCTCCAAGGAGATCGACCCTCATGCGCTGATGGCCATTTACTTCACTTCCGGCACCACCGGAGCGTCCAAGGGCGTTATGCTGTCCCACCGGAACCTGACCTCCAACGTGGAGAATATGCTGCGGCGGATGTTCATCGACACCACCGCCCGGGGGCTGTTGGTATTGCCGATCCACCACACCTTCGCATTCACCTGCGAGATCGTTCCCTGTATGGTAGGGGGCGGGACCATCATCTTCGCGGACGGCCTCAAATACATCCAGCGGAACCTGAAGGATGACCGGATCAATACCATGCTGGGCGTGCCGCTGATCTATGAGACCTTCCACCGGAAGATCCTGATCGCCGCAAGGCACAAGGGAAAAGAAGAAAAGCTGTTGAAAGGGATGCGGCTCAACGAAAAACTGCAGAAGTTCGGACTGGACCGTTCCCATAAAATGTTCAAGGATATTTACGACCTGATCGGAGGCGATATCCGGACCTTCATCGTCGGGGGCGCCCCGATGGATCCGGAGATCATTCGGGATTTCCGGGCTCTGGGGGTCAACATGTTCGAAGGGTATGGTCTGACGGAGACCTCTCCCATCATCGCTGTGAACGCGGACTACCGCCAGAAGACCGGCACTGTGGGACCGCCCATGCCGGAGACGGAAGTGCGGATCGCGGAACCGGACGAAGACGGGATCGGGGAGATCCAGACCCGTTCCGAGTCCGTGATGCTGGGTTACTACCAGGATCCGGAAGAAAGTGCTAAGGTCCTTCTGCCGGAAGGGTGGTTCGCCACCGGAGATTACGGATTCCTGGATAAGGACGGGTATCTGCACGTCACCGGCCGGAAAAAGAACGTGATCGTCACCAAAAACGGCAAGAACATCTACCCGGAAGAGCTGGAATATCTGCTGGACAAGAGCGACTACATCAAAGAATCCGTGGTCTGGGGCAGAGAAGATCCGGAAAGCGGAGACCTGAAGATCACGGCGGAGATCGTCATCGAGCCGGAAGCCCTGGAAGGGAAGTCTCCGGAGGAGATCCGGGAGATCATCGACCAGGAAGTGGAGCGGGTCAACGCCGCCACCACCTCCTACAAGAGGATCCGGCGGTTCAACATCCGGGAAGAGGAATTCGAAAAGACCACCACCCGGAAGATCCGGCGGCATAAGATCGATTATAAATGAGCTGGGAGCTGGGAGCAAGGAGCTGGGAGCTCAAACGTCCCCAAGGGGATTCTATCCGAAGCCCTTACAACCCGAAGTCTCATTTTACTTTGGACTACTTAAAAATCCGTGGTAAAGTATTTACTTTAGCGCGGATTTTTAGTATAATTATATGCGGTAAAAACTACCTTTTACCACGCAATATTTTCACATGAGAAGGAGGAAGGAATTTTGAAAAAATTATCAATCCTGTTAGCTCTGGTGCTGGCATTCTCCATGTTTGCAATGGGATGCGGCGGCAGCAGCGACGATGCAGCGGCAGATGATTCTTCTGCAGGCGGCAATGTAATCAAGATCGGCGTATTCGAACCCGCTTCCGGCGACAACGGAGCAGGCGGCAAGCAGGAAACACTGGGCATCCAGTATGCGAACGCTATGCAGCCGACCGTTGAGATCAACGGGGAAGAATATCAGGTACAGCTGGAGATCGTAGACAACGAATCTTCCACAGACAAGGGCCCCACAGCAGCTCAGAACTTAGTAAGTAAAGGTGTATCCATCGTTCTGGGTTCCTATGGTTCCGGCGTATCCATCGCCGCTTCCGATATCTTCGGCGATGCCGGCATCCCGGCTCTGGGCGTGACCTGCACCAACCCGCAGGTAACAGAAGGCAACGACCACTACTTCCGGATCTGCTTCTTAGACCCGTTCCAGGGAACCGTTCTGGCGAACTTCGCGAAGGACAACTTCGAAGCTCAGACAGCTTACTGTCTGGCGAAGTTAGGGGATGACTATTCCGTAGGTCTGTGCAACTACTTCAAGCAGGCATTCGAAGGCCTGGGCGGCAAGGTTGTATACGAAACATTCCCGGATGGCAACTCCGACTTCACCTCCTATGTAGCAAATGCTGCAAAGGCAAACGCTGACGTATTCTTTGCTCCGGTTTCCACCGAAGCTGCTGCTCTGATCATCGACCAGGCTTCCGCTCAGAATCTGCAGATGCCGATCCTGGCAGGCGACACCTGGGACAGCAACGTTATCACCGGTGCTGCAAAGGGCAAGAATGTTGATATCAACGTAACCACTTTCTATCAGGAAGGCGGTAATCCGGAATTCGACGAAGGCATCAAAGCCTGGATCGAAGGCGACTCCACCAACCTGGCCAACAACGGCGGCAACACAGACCTGGCTGCAGTAACTGCAATGGGTTATGATGCTTACTTCACCGCTCTGGAAGCCATCAAACTGGCTGGCTCCGCAGACCCGGCTGACGTAATGGCAGCTCTGCCGAATGTCAGCTACGAAGGCGTGACCGGTCTGATCACATTCAATGAGATCGGCGATGCCAACAGAACCACCGCTTACGTAAAACACTGCAACACCGAAAGCGGCATCTGGGAATTCGTAGCGGAACAGGGCGTAGAATAGTCCGAATAGGCTGAATACGATTCCTTAATAGAGGAAAAGTGATTTCGCGGGGGCGGATCTGCCCCCGCATATTTCTGTTTTAGTACGCTTCCCATTGTGAGGGCGGGGACCTGAGGGGGTCTCACCTCTCAGGGGTCGGCTCCTGCAATGGAAGTAGTCTGGAGGTAATGAATTTATGGATTTTATCCGGGACAATCTGCCTTATATTCTGGCAGGGATCTCCGTAGGCGGACAATATGCCCTGATCGCCATCGGCTACACGATGGTATACGGCATCCTGCGGTTGATCAACTTTGCCCACGGGGATATGTTTATGATCGCCGGCCTGATGGGGGTCTACGCGGTAACCTGGATGCCGCTGTATCTGGCGATCCCCTTCGTGATCATCTTCACTGTGGTCCTGGGCTTCCTGATCGAGCGCGTGGCCTATCGGCCTCTTAGAAGCGCTCCCAGAATGTCGGTCATGATCTCCGCCATCGGTGTCAGCTACCTGCTGCAGAACCTGGCGCTGTATGTGACCGGCGGTCTGACCAAGACCTATCCGAGCATTCCGTGGATCTCCAATACCATCACGGTATTCGGTGCAACGACAAAGGTCGTTACCGTCATCACCCCGATCCTGACCATCGGTCTGGTGGTCGCGCTGATGATCCTGATCCACAAGACCAAGATCGGCATGGCTATGAGAGCTGTGTCCAGAGACTTTGAAACATCGAGACTGATGGGTATCCAGATCGACAACGTCATCAGCATGACCTTTATCATCGGGTCCTTCCTGGCGGCCATCGGCTCCATCCTGTATTTCTCCAATTATACAGGAGTTATGCCCACGGCGGGCGCAATGCCGGGTCTGAAGGCCTTCGTTGCGGCGGTATTCGGCGGCATCGGGTCGATCCCGGGGGCTGTCATCGGTGCCTTCATCATCGGTATCTGTGAAAACATCATCAAAGGCATGGGTCTCACCACCTTCTCCGATGCTTTCACTTTCGCATTTCTGATCATCATCCTCATCGTACGGCCCACCGGGCTGTTCGGCGAGAAGAACATCGATAAGGTATAGGAGGGCAGAAACATGACGAAACAACGTAAATGGCTGCTGTCCTGTATTGCGATCGCAGCGTTCCTGGGAGTGGTATTCCTCCTGGAACAGACTATTCCGAAATCCTCCAACTGGGCGATGCTCTTCACCGTGCTGGAGAAGGGTTCCATCTACGCCCTGGTGGCGGTATCCATGAACCTGGTCAACGGCTTCACCGGACTGTTCTCCTTAGGACAGGCGGGGTTCATGCTGATCGGGGCATATACCTACGCGATCTTCACCATCCCGCCGGATCAGCGGGCTTCGGTGTACCAGTATTTTGACGGAGGCATCATCACCTTCATGCTTCCGGCGATCCCCTCCATCGTCCTGGCGGGCATCGTGGCGGCATTCTTCGCCTTCCTCATCGGTCTTCCGGTGCTGCGGCTGAAGAGTGACTACCTGGCCATCGCTTCCCTGGGCTTTGCGGAGATCTTACGGGCGATCTTCCAGTGGGATAAGTTAGGCCCCATCACCAACGGGTCCAATCTGCTGCGGAAGTTCACCACCTACCACACATCCCTGTATCCGATCATCGCCTGCGGGATCTGTATCGCCATTATCGTCCTGGTGATCAATTCCTCCTATGGGCGGGCCTTCAAGGCGATCCGGGAAGACGAGATCGCTGCGGAAGCCATGGGGATCAACCTGTTCAAGCACAAGGAAATGAGCTTTGTCATCAGCTCCTTCTTCGCCGGTATCGGCGGGGCGCTGCTGGCTATGTTCCAGACCACCATCCAGGCGTCGGTATTCCGGGCGGCTCTGACCTACGAGTTCCTGTTGATTGTCGTTATCGGCGGCATGGGCTCCGTCACCGGCAGTATCATCGCTTCGTACCTGTTCATTGCGGCCCGTGAGTGGTGGCTGCGGTTCCTGGATATGGAGACCTA
>CADBSL010000099.1 GCA_902797345.1 uncultured Eubacteriales bacterium | reverse complement strand
GTAGGAGGAAAGTTTGTCTATGAGGGATGAGAAAGCGAAGATCCTGGAAAACACCCTGATCGCGGCGGACACCTATCGGATGGTGCTTCAGGGGGAACTGGTTCAGGACTTGAAGGCTGGACAGTTCGTCAACCTCCTGGTGCCGGGGTTCACCCTCCGGCGGCCCATCAGCGTTTCCTCTTTTGACAAGAGCACCGGGGAATTCACTCTCCTGTACAAGGTGCTGGGCGAGGGAACGGCAAAGATGGCGGAAATGAAGCTGGGAGAGACGATCCAGACCATCGGCCCTCTGGGGAATGGGTTCCCCATCGAAACCGCGGAGTCGGTCCTCCTCATCGGCGGCGGCGCCGGCACGGGGCCCCTGGTCCAGCTGGCGAAAGAACTGAAAGAGGCCGGCTGCAAAAAGATCCGCGTAGTGTTGGGCTTTCCCACGAAGGCGGATATCTATGGACTGGATGAATTCAATGAATTGGGGATTCGGACCCACGTCTCCACTGACGACGGGACCTACGGGTTCCACGGGAATACGGTGGAGTTGATCCAGGCGGAGGGCCTCTCGGCGGAGCTCGTCTATACCTGCGGCCCGAAGCGGATGATGCAGGCAGTGGAAGAACTATTTGACCGGGGATATATTTCCCTGGATATCCGGATGGCCTGCGGCATGGGCGCCTGCATGGGCTGCGTGTGCAGGGACAAGGCGGATCCGGATAAATATTACAGAGTTTGCAAGGAAGGGCCGGTCTTCCGGATCGGACAGGTGGAATACTGATGAGTGAAAGATTAGGAGTATCGCTGCCCGGACTGGAGATGAAGAATCCGGTGATGCCCGCCAGCGGGTGTTTCGGGTTTGGCCGGGAATTTGCAGAACTATATGATTTGAGCCTTCTGGGGGGCGTGGTGATGAAGGCAGCCACGGCCCAGCCGAAGTTTGGCAACCCCACCCCGAGAGTGGCGGAGACCCCCGGCGGGATGCTGAATGCCATCGGGCTTCAGAACCCCGGGGTGGACACCATCATCGAACGGGAAGTACCCTGGCTGCGGCAGTTCGACACCTGCATCGTGGCCAATGTGGCCGGCAGCGCTCAGGAGGATTATGTGGAGACGGCGGAGAAGATCAGCCGTGCCGAGGGCGTGGATGCCATCGAGCTGAACATCTCCTGCCCCAATGTAAAGGAAGGGGGCATCGCCTTTGGGACGGATCCGAAGGTGGCGGCGCAGCTGACGGCGGCGGTGAAAGAAGTGTCCGCGGTGCCGGTGTATGTGAAGCTGTCCCCCAATGTAACGGATATCGTGCAGATCGCGAAAGCCGTGGAGGCGGCGGGAGCCGACGGGATCTCCATGATCAACACCCTCATGGGGATGCGGCTGGACCTGAAGACGGCCCGGCCCATCATCGCCAACAAGACCGGCGGGCTTTCCGGCGCAGCCATCAAACCCGTGGCGGTCCGGATGATCTACCAGGTCTATGAGGCCGTGAAGATCCCCATCATCGGTATGGGCGGCATCACGAAGGCAGAAGACGTGATCGAACTGATGTATGCCGGCGCCTCGGCAGTGGCCGTAGGAACGGCCAATTTCACCGACCCCTACGCCTGCCCGAAGATCATCGAAGACCTTCCGGCCGTGATGGACAAATACCGGATCGGGAATATTCGGGATATTGTCGGGAAGGCGCATCGTTGAGACTTGAGACTGGAGTCTGGAGATTGTAGAAATGAGATAAGAGAAGAGGGCTGCCTAAAGGCGAGCAATAGTTCCTCGGAGTGAAAGGCGCTCGTAGAAGTCGGACCATTCGAGGCGATCTAGCCCCGTAGAAGGCGCCGATTCCGAAGAGGAAGCTATTGTCGCCCCTGCAGCCCGGATGTACGGATTTACGTTCCATCTCCAATCTCCAATCTAACAAAGGAGAATACAATGACACGAATCATTACCGCACTGGACTTCCCCACCGGAGCCGACGCTTTGGCGCTGTTGGACCGGTTCGAGGAACCCATTTATGCGAAGATCGGGATGGAGCTGTTCTACAGTGAAGGCCCGGCCATCATCAAAGCTGTGAAGGAGCGGGGCCACGAGATCTTTCTGGACCTGAAGCTCCATGATATCCCCAATACCGTAAAGAGCGCCATGAAGCGGTTGGCGGCTTTGGACGTGGATATGGTGAATGTCCACGCGGCCGGCGGGAAGAAGATGATGGCGGCGGCCATCGAAGGACTGGAGGAAGGCAGCGCCGGAAAGGGGAAGAGGCCCCTTTGCATCGCTGTGACCCAGCTCACCTCCACCGGTCAGGAAATGTTGGAAAACGAGCTCTGCATCCAGGGGAACCTGGCGGATGTGGCGGCTCATTATGCGAAAATGGCTAAAGAAGCGGGACTGGACGGAGTAGTCTGTTCCGTGCACGAAGCGAAGAAGATCCACGAGCTCTGCGGGGAGGACTTCCTGACGATCACGCCGGGGATCCGTCCGGCAGGGACCTCTCAGGACGACCAGGTCCGGATCGCCACACCGGCTTATGCCAAAGAGCAGGGCAGCGACTTCATCGTCGTCGGCCGGCCCATCACCAAGGCGGAGGATCCGGTGACTGC
>CADBSL010000098.1 GCA_902797345.1 uncultured Eubacteriales bacterium | reverse complement strand
TCGCGAAGGAGGAAAGCCCATCCTCATGGGTCTGTGCTGCTGGTGCGCCATCGCCCTGGTCTCCTTGGGAGTCCAACTGGCCACCGGAATGTTTTATACCAATCTGTAAGAAACGCAAACGAAAAGCGGGAGCCGTCGCTCCCGCTTTTGTTATACAACTGTGTACCCCGCCTCTTCCAGGGCTTTCATCCCGGCGTCGAATTGTTCCGCCTTCATCAGTACATAGTCGGTATTATACGTGGAGACGGCAAAGATCCCCACGCCGTTTTCCGCCAGGATGCCGGAGATCTTCGACAGGATCCCAATCAGGGAGAAGTCCAGCACTCCCTGGATCCGAAAGCCTCTCCAGCCATCCTCCCGCTCCGTGGTATTCGCCGGTGTGTCCTCTGTCCGGCACACCAGGGAAAACTCCTCGTCGGTCCGGCCAATGAAATAGAAACTCCGGCTCAAATCAAAATCCTTCTCCGACGGCACCTTGCACACCGTCAGCTCATATTCCAATTTCTTCAGTTCCATTGTTCTCCTCCTTCTCCTTTCAGACCCGGTCCCCCGGTTTACTCTTTCCCAAAGGACCAGACCGCCCAATCGTCATTCTCTTTTGTTTCCCGAAATTCCAGCAAGTCTCCCGGCTGGCATTCCAGGGCCTCGCAAAGCTTTTCCAGGGTGCTGATCTTCAGGGCCTTCGCCTTACCGGTCTTCAGATTGGACATATTGGAAAGGGTGATTCCCACCTTCTCCGCCAGCTCCGTTACGGTCATCTTCTTTTTTGCCAGCATCACATCTATATTGAATACGATTTTTCCTTTCATTGTTCTCGTCCTTCCTCAAAACGCCGTCTTATTCTCCATTATATCCCCCTCTCAGGCCCTGTCAACGGCATTCAGCCGATATTTCTAGGATCTGACCAAAAGCCGAACAACAATGGACCAAACAAAAAGACCGGGCACTCTCAAGCGAAAGTGTCCGGTTTTCTCTTTCAGGATAGCGGCAGATCATCCGACCTTCTTTTTGCTCCTGTCCAGAAGGATCGATCCGCAAACGCAGAAGATCAGCAGGAACTGATAGAACAGGAAGGGCATGATCCGGATGCTGGAGATCCCCGCCAGGCTGGCAGCGATCAGGAGCTGGGCACCGTAAGGAATGATCCCCTGGGCGATGCAGGAGAACGTATCCAGCAGGGATGCAGTCTTTTTCGGGTCGATGTCGTATTCCCGACTGATATCTTTGGCGATGGGTGCCGCCAATACGATGGCTACCGTGTTGTTGGCGGTGGCGATATCCATCAAAACCGTCAGGAAGCCGATGCCGAACATCCCGCCCTTATGGCTGTTGGAATGCTTGCGGATAAAGTCCAGGATCGCGGCAAATCCGCCGTATTCCTTCATCAACGCTCCGATGGAAGCCACCAGAATGGTCACGATCATGGTCTCGAACATCCCGGAAGTTCCGGTGCCCATGGAGCTGAAGGCAGAGGCAAAGGTCAGGGACCCCGTAGCCAGCCCGACCACCAGGAACAGCACCGTTCCGGAGCACAATACCACAAAGACATTGACGCCGCAGAGGGCTGCGATCAGGACCGCAAAATAGGGAATCGCCTGCCAGATATTATAATCGAAGTGCTGCAGCTCCGCCGTACCTCCCTGCATGGAGATCACGATCAGGATCACCAATGTGGCGATGGCCGCCGGCAGGGCGATCTTGAAATTGGCCCGGAACTTGTCCTTCATCTGGACGCCCTGGGTCTTGGTGGCTGCGATGGTCGTATCGGATACGAAGGAGAGATTGTCTCCAAACATGGCGCCTCCCACCACGGTCCCCACGCACATGGGAAGATTCAATCCCGCACTGGCCGCCACAGAAGCGGCGATGGGCACCAATACCGTCACCGTCCCCACGCTGGTCCCCATGGCCATGGAGATCAGACAGGCGATCAGGAACAGCCCCGGCACCGCAAAGGTGGGCGGGATGATATTCAATAACAGGTTGGCGGTGCTGACGGCGCCGCCGGCTTCACTGGCGATTCCGCTGAATGCGCCGGCCACCAGGAAAATAAAGAGCATGATGGTGATGTTGTCGTCTCCGATGCCCTTGGCGCAGACATGGATCTTTTCGTCAAAGCTCAGCTCCCGGTTCTGGAGCAGCGCCACGATCAGAGCCACCACAAAGGCCACGACAACGGACATGACGTAAAAGCCCATCCCGCCTTCAATGGGGTGGATGTACTCAAAATAGATCCCGTTTCCCAGGTACAATGCCAAAAAGACCAGGATCGGGATCAATGCTTTTGGATTAGGTGTTTTTTCGTTCATAATGTTCCTCCGGTCTTAGATTTCACAACGATTACTATTATCGTCCCGAAGGGCCTAAATGTCAAATGTTTTCTGCAAAATAAAAACCCT
>CADBSL010000097.1 GCA_902797345.1 uncultured Eubacteriales bacterium | reverse complement strand
GACGAATTCCCGCTGTTCAGTTTTGTTTCTGAGTTTACCGACGATACGGTAATGACACTGGCGATAGCGGAAGCCCTGATGAGAGGCAAAGGGGATAAGAAGAAGACCCGGAGCCTTTTCATCACGGAGATGCGTAAGTTTGGCCGTTTTTATCCCAACGCCGGTTACGGCAAAATGTTTGCGGAATGGCTCTGTAGAGAGGACGAAGAGGGGTATAACAGCTTTGGGAACGGTTCCGCCATGCGGGTCTCTCCGGTGGCCTGGTATTTCGACGATCTCCAGACCGTGGAGGAATTCGCGGAGCTCAGCGCTTCCGTGACCCACGACCACCCGGAGGGCATCAAAGGGGCGCAGGCCATCGCGTCGGCGATCTTCCTGGCCAGGACCGGCAAGACGAAAGAAGAGATCCGAACGTATATCGAACAGCGTTTTGGGTATGATCTGGATCATGAAGTAGAGGAATTCCAGCGGATGGCACGGATCACCAGCAGCTGTCAGGTCACCGTTCCGGAGGCTATCGTGGCTTTTCTGGAGGGAGACAGTTTTGAAGGCGTCCTGCGGAAAGCGGTCTCCATTGGTGGAGATACGGACACCCTGGCGGCTATGGCGGGGTCCATCGCGGAAGCCTATTATTCCATCGATGAAGAGATCCGGCAGGAGACGATGAGTCGCCTTTCCCCGGACCTTCGAAGTGTGGTGGAACGGTGGAATGCTTATTTGAAGGATAAACACTTCAGTTAAAACAGCTTACAGGCGGTAAGAGTTATGAAAAAAATCGAAATAAACCTGTCGACAAAATATCACTTTTATATCGAGTCCGGGATCCTGGACCGGGTGGGAGAGTTCCTGATGGAAGTCGCTGATCCCGGCACCCGGGTCATGGTCGTGGCAGATGATACGGTGGATTCCCTGTATGGGAACCGGGTGGCCGGCTCTCTGGCCAGGGCCGGGTTCAATACGCAAAGTTACATTTTCCCGGCGGGAGAGGATTCCAAGAACCTGGAAAGAGTCAACGGACTGCTGCAGAAAATGTCCGAGAGCCTGATGACCAGAGATGACCTGATCATCGCTCTGGGTGGCGGCGTTTCTCTGGATCTGGCGGGGTTTGCGGCCTCGGTGTATTACGGCGGCATCGATCACGTCCTGATCCCAACGACCTTTCTGGCTTCGGTGGACTGCTGTGTCAATGGTCGGTACTGCATCAACCTGGAGGGCGGAATGAATTCGGCCTGGACCCAGCATCACCCGGTGATGGTGATCTGTGATCCGGAATCCTTCAATACGCTGGAACCGGAAATGTTCGCGGAAGGAACATCGGAAGCGTTGAAATATGCGTTGATCGGGGACAAGCGGATGTTTGCCCGGCTGTCGAAGGCCACCTTCCGGAACAATGTGGAGGAAATAATCGAGAACTGTGCCCGGATCGAAGCACGGTTTCTGGAAAACGATGAGACCGGTTCCGGGAAACGATTGGTGATGGATATGGGGCACACCTTTGCCCGGGCCATTGAAGCAGTCAGCCAACGCAGGATCCGACATGGGAGCGCTGTGGCGATGGGCATGCTGATGTCTGCAAAAGCCGGCGTGGCGATGGGTTTTACCAGCAGCGATGTGGTCTCCCGGATCAATGAGTCACTGATCCGAAACGGCCTCCCCACCAAGTGCAAGCTGCCGGAGGCGGAGATCGCCGCATGTATGAAGAATGACAGGACCCGCCATGGAGACATGATCGAGATCGTGTTCCCGGTGAAACTCGGGAAATGCGAAGTCCAGAAGATCCATGTGGACAATCTCCTGAAGATCGTCCGTGACGGTATGGAAACGGAGCTGTATAAGAATATGAGCATTGATGAAATGGAGCAAATGGAAGAAGTGAGAGTATTTACGGACGAAGATATGGTCCAGCAGGTCCTGGTGGCGGCGGCTGTGGCAGACCGGAAGACCGTATTCCGGATGAACGGCAGCAGCGAGAGGATCGACACCCTGGCAGATTGCCTGAAGGAACTGGGGGCCGGCGTAGAGATCCGCAACGAGAATATGTGGCAGATCGCTCCGATCACAGAGGAAAAGATCCGGGAAAAAGGCGATTTCCTGCCCATTATCAACTGCCGGGACAATGACACGGCATTCCGGATCCTGGTGCCTGTGATGGCGGCTTCCCGCCGCGAGGTGTTTGTATCCGGCTCCGGAGAACTGGCAAAAACGCCTTTCGATGATGTGATCGAAGTGATGGAACCCAAAGGAAGCGTTTTCCGGTTCGACCATTTTCCATTCGAACTCAGCGGAGAGTTCCAGGGAGGGAGGTTTGAACTGCCCCGGGGCGTGGACAAGAAATTCCTGTCGGGATTGCTGATGGCTCTTCCGATGGTGAAGGAAAACAGTGAGATCGTGCTGGAGGAAGGATATGAACACTATGACTATGCCGAGGATACGATGCGTGTCCTGGAGGAGTTTGGTGTCCGGATCCAGCGCAGCGATAATATATTCATAATCAAAGGCGGACAGAAATACATCTCTCCGGCAGGTTTTGATCTGTCGGATCTGCTGTAGGAAAGGAGCAGATATGAAGATCCTTGTTATCAATGGTCCGAATCTCAATATGCTGGGGATCCGGGAAAAAGAGATCTACGGCAGCCGGACCTATCCGGAACTGGTAGGTTATATCGAGCGGTGTGCAGAGGCTGCCGGAGTAGAGGTGGAGGTGGTCCAGACCAATCACGAGGGCGCCATCATCGACTTCATACAGAACGCCTACGGGAAGGCGGACGGCATCATCATCAACGGCGGCGGATACACTCACACCAGCATTTCCATTATGGACGCCCTGAAGGCGGTGCAGATCCCGGCGGTGGAGGTCCATCTGTCGGATATCCACAGCAGAGAAAGTTTTCGGGATCATTCTTATCTTTCCATGGTGTGCGAAAAGACCATCTGCGGAAAGGGTTTCGAAGGCTATAAAGAAGCGATCGATTATTTAGCGGGGAGCAAGTAACTGGAAGCTTCACGCTTCGAGTTCAAAAGGAGAGTGAATAGAAGAAATGATCAGCAAAAGCATGAAAAAACTGGTGGAAGGCAATTCTGCCATTCGTGCCATGTTTGAAGAGGGCAACCGGCTGGCCGGGATCTATGGTGCGGAAAATGTCTATGATTTCAGCCTGGGGAATCCCAATGTGCCGGCACCGGAATCCGTCAAACAGGCGATCGCTGAGATCGCAGAAAAAGAAGATCCTCTGGCACTGCATGGGTATATGAGCAATGCAGGGTACGAAGAGGTCCGTCAGACCCTCGCAGACAGCATCAACCGCAGGTTTGGCACCGGGTTCACTGCCCGGAATCTGCTGATGACAGTGGGTGCAGCCGGTGGGCTGAATGTGATTTTGAAGGTCCTGCTGGATCCCGGCGATAAAGTGCTGACCTTTGCGCCTTATTTTGTGGAATACAACAGTTATGCGGCCAATGCCGGCGGAGAACTGGAGGCTGTGCCGCCCCAGACGGAGGATTTCCAGCCCAATCTGGCGGAATTCGAAAAGATGATCGGGCCGAAGACCAAGGCGGTGATCGTCAATACGCCTAATAATCCCACCGGCGTCGTGTATTCAGAAGCAACGATACTGGAAATGGCCCGGATCCTGGAGGAAAAACAGAAAGAATTCGGCACGTCTATTTACCTGATCTCGGACGAACCCTACCGGGAACTGGTGTATGATGGAGCAGTAGTCCCGTACCTGACAAAGTATTACCGGAACACCATCGTAGGGTATTCTTTCTCCAAGTCCCTGTCGCTTCCGGGGGATCGGATCGGTTATCTGGTGATGCCGGACGAGATGGATGATGCAGAGGACATCATCGAAGGGGCAGCTGTTGCCAACCGGATCCTGGGATTCGTCAATGCGCCTTCTCTGGCTCAAAAGGTGGCAGCCCGGTGCTGCGATGAGAAAACGGATATTGACTTTTATGATGATAACCGTAAAATATTATATAATGCACTGCAGGAATACGGTTATACCTGCGTAAAACCCCAGGGAGCCTTTTATATGTTCGTGAAATCTCCTGTGGAGGATGAACGGGAGTTCTGCGAGGCGGCCAAAAAGCACAATTTGCTGGTGGTCCAGGGCAGATCCTTTGGGTGTCCGGGGTTCGTCCGGATTTCCTATTGCGTTTCCCGGAACACTGTAGTGAATTCTCTGCCTGCATTCAAAGCACTGGCAGAAGAATATAAATTGATCTAGACGGAATAAGTAGAGGAGGAGACAACTGATGTATTACAATTTTCTCGACAAAGTGGATCCCCAGATCGCACAGGCGATCCGGGACGAGGCATCCCGCCAGCAGAACAAGATCGAAATGATCGCGTCCGAGAACTTCACTTCCCGGGCAGTGATGGAAGCCTGCGGCAGCGAAATGACCAACAAATATGCGGAAGGATATCCCGGCAAGCGGTATTACGGCGGCTGCGAATTCGTTGATGTGGCGGAAAAACTGGCCATCGACAGAGTCAAAGAGCTTTTTGGCGCAGAACACGCCAATGTACAGGCTCACTGCGG
>CADBSL010000096.1 GCA_902797345.1 uncultured Eubacteriales bacterium | reverse complement strand
GGAAGCTATTGTCGCCCCTGCAGCCCGGACTATGCTTTTATATACATTATTATGAAAATACTTTTAACGACCCTGAACTCCCAATACATCCATAGCAACCTCGCCCTCAGATACCTGTACGAAAGTGCCGGTATCTATCGCGATTTTTTGGAGGTAAAGGAGTACACCATCAACAACGACGACATGTCCATCTACATCGACATCTGCCGGGGCGGATACGACGCGGTCTGCTTCTCCGTCTACATCTGGAATGTGACCCGGATCGTCTCACTGATCAAAAGCCTGAAGAAGACCGACCCGAAGATGAAGATCATCGTGGGCGGCCCGGAGGTCAGCTACGACCCGGAAGTCTTCCTGGAGAAGTGCCCGGAAACGGATCTGATCCTGGTGGGGGAAGGCGACACCAGCTTCCCGAAAATGATGAAGATGCTGGTGGAGGGACCCTGGGAAGTACCGGCGGACCGGCTTCTGGACGGGGGACTGCCGGACCCGGAGGACATCCCCTTTCCCTATGAGAATTCGGAACTGGACGAGACCCGGATCGTGTACTATGAATCCGCCCGGGGGTGCCCCTTCCGGTGCAGCTTCTGCCTGTCCTCTGAATCCGAGGGGGTGCGGCTTCTGCCGCTGGAGCGGGTAAAAAAGGAACTGGATTTCTTCCTGGAGAAGCGGGTCAAACAAGTCAAATTCATCGACCGGACCTTCAACATCGACCTGGAGCGTTCGGCAGAGATGATGGAATATATCATTGCCCACGACAACGGCGTCACCAATTTCCACTTTGAACTCTGCGGAGACCGGATCTCGGAGGAGATGCTGAAGGCCTTCGAAAAGGCACGGACCGGCCTGTTCCAGGTGGAGATCGGCGTCCAGTCCACCTGCGACGAGGCCCTGGCGGCCTGCGGGAGGAAGGTGGACCGGGAAAAGCTCTGGAGGAACACCCGGCGGATCCTGGAGGGACGCAATGTCCATGTCCACCTGGACCTGATCGCCGGGCTGCCCCACGAAGGGTATGAACGGTTCGGAAGGTCCTTTGACGAGGTCTACGGATTGGAGCCCGACGACCTGCAGCTGGGATTCCTGAAACTCATCCGGGGCACCCGTCTTCGCCGGGAGGCGGAGCAGTATGGGTACCTTTACCGGGAGGAAGAACCCTACGAAGTCATCGCCAACGACTTCATCTCTGCCGGAGAGATCATCCGGCTGAAGATGCTGGAGACGGTGCTGGAACTCTATTTCAACAAACCCGGTTTCCGGACGTCCCTGCGGTATCTGCTTGGAGCCTCCGGCCGGACGCCCTTCGGGTTTTATACAGCTCTGTCGGAGTTCTACTATAACAACGGCTATCAGGAAAGCTACCATAAGCGGGAAAAACTCTATGACATTTTCGAAGAATTCGCCGGAACCATGGGGTGGGGAGACTCAGAGGAATTGAAGGAACTCCTGCTTTATGATAAAATATCCACAGCGCCTCCGTCCCGGTTTACCGAAAAGCCCTACGTGGACTTTGTCAACGGATGGCTGAAGAAGAACGGACCGGAGGGCGAACGCGTGAGAGAAGCGCTGAAAAAGATCAATTATGGGTCCTTTTGGTATAATGTGGAGGAATACGCCCGGGGCAAGGCGCCCCTTCGACGGGAGGAAACCCCGGGGATTTTGATGTTCTTCCCCCTGGAGGCAGACGCCGGCGGCGTGGCCCGGATCCAAAGGATCGATTTGAATGGAGGTAAATAGAATTGGCTGCTGAAGTTGAAAAGTATTTTAAGAAGACGATGGACCAGATCGTGTTCATCAACCTCAACGATAATTTCGTGGACAAACACCCGGCACTGCGGTTCCTGAAGGGGATCCCCATCCCGGTGATGCTTTCCGTGGTGGAAGAAGAGGCGAAGAAAAATGGTGGAAAGGGAAGCTTTTCCCCGGCAGCGGCCGCCCAGGCCATGGTCTTCGTCATCGGTTCCGATGAGAACTTCCCCTACGCGGAGCAGTACAAACGATTCCTGAAATACAACATCAAAGGCCTCAGGATGGCCATCCTGAGCCAGGGGCTGGACTGCGCCGGCGTGGGAGATATGATGCGGGCGGCGATCCTGTTCCGGGCAGCGGACATCTACGAGCGCTGGGAAAAGACCACGGAAGCCATCAAAGGCCCCATGCTGATCAATTCCCGGACGCCGGAATCGGCGGACGCTCTGTTCAATTATGCCAGAGCCTGCCGGGACATCTACATGGATGAAAACGAAGAGGACGAAGCGAAGAAGGTCGCCTTCCGGGAAGAATCCGTCCGGAAGTTCGAACAGTGCATCAAAGAATTCCCCAACTTCGACCAGGCCTATTATTTCCTGGGCTTCTTCTACATGAACAAAAAGCGTTACGAGGAAGCCAAGGAGCTGTGGACCAAATTCCTGAAGATCTCCGGCGACCAGGCCATGATGGACGATGTCCGGGAGCGGATGGACCAGGTGGATGACCTGATCCTCTACGAAAAGGGGACCCTGGAAGTGATGAACGACCGGGCCACGGAAGGCCTGGCGATCCTGCTGCCTTTATATGAAAAATACAAAGAATGGTGGAACCTGCTGTTCTTCATCGGTCTGGCTTATCGGAAGCTGGGAGAGTTCGAAGCGGCGATGCCCTTCTTCCAGGAAGTGATCCGGCTGCGGCCTTCCCAGGGCGATGCCTGCAACGAACTGGGGCTGTGCTACGCCTCCCTGTCGGACTTCGACAGTGCGGAGAAGTATTTCAAGAAAGCCGCGCTGCTGGACGATAACGATCCGGAGATCCTCTGCAATCTGGCGGCGGTCTACATCAATACCGGCCGGCTGGAGGAAGCGGAAAACCTGTTGAACGAAGCAGAGAAACTGGCTCCCGGCGAAGGGATCACCTCCCTTTGGAGAGCAGAACTGGAGAAGTTGAAGAAATAAGGCGGCAAGCTGCTGAAGAAATCTTGCCTCGCCCCTGTGGGGAGAGGTGTCACCGAAGGTGACGGAGAGGGGATAATGAGCTACATACTATATAACAAAGAAAACCACATCGCGACCATCACACTCAACCGCCCGGAGGCGATGAACGCCTTCAACAAGGAACTGATCCATGAGATCGTGGAAGCTTTCGGCAAAGTCGAAGAGGACAAAGACGTTTACTGCGTGGTGCTGAATGCCAACGGAGAAAGGGCTTTCTCCGTAGGCGGCGACATCCGTGTGGAGATCGCCACCACCGGTCCGGACGCCCTGGAGTTCGGTAAGCTCGGGAAGAGCTGCATCACAGCCATCATGGAATGCCGGGTACCGGTGATCTGTGCAGTCCACGGGTTCTGCCTGGGTGGCGGGATGGAAGTGGTGCTGGTCAGCGATATGACAGTGGCTTCGGAAGACATGAAGATCGGCATGCCTACCATCAAACTGGGGACCATCCCCGGCTGGGGCAGCACGAAGACTCTGGCAGACGTGGTGGGCAAGGCTCGGGCGAAGGAGCTGCTGCTCACCGGGCGGATGGTAAAAGCCCCGGAAGCCATGGAGTTAGGGCTGGTACAGTTCGTGGTTCCCCGGGAGGAACTGATGGACAAGGCCATGGAACTGGCCCGGACCATCGCCGATATGGCGCCCATCGCCGTGAAGTCCATGAAGGAATGCATCGACTTCGGGTGGGAGAAGGACTACGAGGAAGCTTTTGAAAAAGAAACAGAAGTTTTCGCTGCCTGCTACGATACGGAAGACAAACTGGAAGCCATGACAGCCTTTCTGGAAAAGCGGCCCCACAAGCCGTATCAGTATAAATAGCTGGGAGCTAGTAGCTGGAAGCGGGAAGCCAGGAGCTGGGAGGCGGAAACTATTCGTCGTGTAATGTGATCCTGACTTCAAGCTCCAAGCTCATTTTAGAAAGGAACCGAAATGAACGTTTTATTTATCGATGCCTGTATGAAGCCCGGTGAGGAATCCCGGACAAAGATATTATGCAACCGCTTTCTGTCGGATCTGGAAAAGCGGGGCGACTGTACGGTAGAGACAGTCGTTTTGAAAGATCTGGGGCTGATGCCCTTTGACAATGACAAGGTCAATGAACGTTACGCTTTGCTGGAGGCGAAGAAGTTTGATGCGCCTATGTTTGATCTGGCCCGGCAGTTCGCGGCAGCGGACCGGATCGTGGTTGGCGCACCCTACTGGGACCTGGCCTTCCCGGCAGTGTTGAAGATCTACATCGAGCACATTTTCGTGGAAGGCATCACCTTCGAAGCCACCGCGGAAGGGTTGAAAGGTCTTGCAAAGGCGGAGAAATCCCTGTACATCCAGACCGCCGGCGGTTATGTGGGTGAAAACGACCCCGGGACGATGTATCTGAAGTATGTGATGGAGGTCCTGGGCATCTCCGAATTCCGGCGCATCGCCGCGGACTTCATCGACGTTGTCGGCGTGGACGTGGCCGCTGAATTGGAGAAGGCCGGCACGGCTCTGGACGACCTGGCAAAGACCTGGTAGACAGAGTGAAAAACCCCGGCGGCACGAGCTTTGCAATAAAGCTCGTGTGCTGCCGGGTTTTTTACAGCAAATGAATACAATAATATTCCATTAATGATAAATATTGATAGACAATGAGCTGGGAGAATGGTACAATGAATGAACAAAACAGAATATATGCAGATGATATCAGAGACTTGCTCTTTCAATTAAGCAAAATGGATGAAATTATGAGAGTCTTGCTTAAGAAATCGTAAATGTATTGCGTGGGATTGAGCAAATTTTGATGAATTGATACTCGTTTGCTGAATTTCGAGGAGGTTTTCCTTGATTTCGACTTGATTTATGGGTGAAAATTCAGCAAATAGTCTCAAACGAGGTATTTCTTGCTTAATTTGTTTTCCTGCGGGATGATGTTGAGCTGAAAATCTCAGCAAGATCAGCTCAGATTTCTTTTGCTTGCTGAAAGCAGACTAATGGGAGGAGTATTGTGGGTAATGATACAATCAAGGTGATACGTTCGCGATTTGCGGAATTGCAAAAGATTTTGAAAACTGCTCAGAAGGCGTTAAAGGGGGCCCCTCCAGGAAACCTTAGGGTCAGCAAGGTCAGAGATAAAGCTTATTTCTACAAACGCAACGATCCGGCGTGTGGGAAGGATGTTTATATCCCGAAGAACAATGAGGAGTTGATCCGACAGTTGGCGCAGAAGGATTATTGGCTCGAGGTCAAGCGGGCTGCAGAGAAAGAACTGGACTATTTGAAGACCCTGGGCGT
>CADBSL010000095.1 GCA_902797345.1 uncultured Eubacteriales bacterium | reverse complement strand
TTTTCCGACGGCGGGAACATCGCTGTTCTCTTCGCTTTGAAGTATCCGGAAAAGGTGGACCGGCTGATCCTGAACGGAGCGAACATTTTCCCGGAGGGGTTGGCGGAACCCCTTTTCAGCCAGATCAAGGCAGCTTATGAAAGAAATAAAGCGGCCCTGCCGGAGCACCCGGAAAAACAGGATCGGTTCGATCTGTTGGCATTGATGGTGGAGGAGCCGAAGATCGACCCGAAGGAGTTGGAGGATCTGACGATGCCGGTGCTGGTGATCGCCGGGACCGATGATATGATCACGGAAGAACATACCCGCCTCATCGCGGAGCACATCCCGGGATCGGAGCCGGTTTTCCTGCAGGGGACCCACTTTATCGCTCATGAGAATCCGGAGGAGTTCAATGAAATCGTTGGGGAGTTTTTGAAAATCGGAGAGCTCCCAGCTAAGAGCTTCCCGCTTAAAAATGATTGACGTCATTTTTTGCCGATGGTAGACTACAGATAAGAAGGTATAGTATTGGTAACGAAGAAGGAGACGTCAATATGGCAAACAAATATGCGGGAACCAAAACCGAAAAGAATTTATGGGAAGCTTTTGCAGGGGAGTCTATGGCGCGAAATAAGTACACCTACTTTGCATCCCGGGCCAAGAAGGCCGGATACGAACAGATCGCGGCCATCTTCCTGAAGACGGCTGACAATGAAAAAGAACATGCTGAGCTGTGGTTCAAGGCCCTGGGCGAGTTGGGGGACACACCGGAAAACCTGCTGCATGCAGCGGAAGGGGAAAATGCGGAGTGGACCGACATGTATGAACGAATGGCCCGGGAAGCGGATGAAGAAGGCTTCCATGAACTGGCGGAACAGTTCCGGGGCGTGGCGGCCATCGAAAAAGCCCACGAAGAGCGTTATCGGAAACTCCTGGCCAACATCGAAGCCATGGAGGTATTTCGGAAAAGCGGCGTGACCATCTGGGAATGCCGGAACTGTGGCCACATCGTGGTGGGCACAGAGGCGCCGGAGGAATGCCCGGTCTGCCACCATCCCCAGTCTTATTTCGAAGTTCGGGCGGAGAATTACTAAACCACGGAACGGAGGTCTATTATGGCAAAGTATAAGTGCAGCGTCTGCGGGTATGTCTTTGATGAAGAATACCACGGCAGAGACTTTTCGACCCTGGGGGCCTGTCCCCTTTGTGCCAAACCAAAGGAAAACCTCGTGCTGATCAGCGAGGCCGAGGAAGAAGTAAAGGAGGATCAGCCAGTGGGAAATGCAGTGTATAAGTGCAGCGTATGCGGATATATTTATGATGAAGCGAAGGAGGGCAAGCCCTTCTCGACGTTAAAAGAGTGTCCTCTGTGCAAGCAGCCGGTGGACAAGTTTGAATTGATTTCCGGTGAACCGGCAGCTCCGGCTCCGGCGGAGGAAGCCTGCAGCGCCTGCGGAGCTCTGGATTATGACCCGCAGTTTGTGCGGAAGGATGCCAGCGACCGCTACATGGCAGAGATCCATGAGATGGCAGTGACAGGACATTCCATCCACGCCGCCATGAGCACGAAAATGAAGATGCCAAACTGGGACGACATCCTTCTCTTAGGAGCCCAGTTGGATCCGCCGCCGCTGAATGACGGGGACGAGGTGGACACCACGGTAGTGATCGGAAAGAATGCAAAAAAACCGATGATCTTAAAGAACCCGGTCTATATTTCACACATGTCCTTCGGGGCTCTGTCCAAAGAAGTGAAGATCGCCCTGTCCAAAGGCAGCGCCATGGCCGGCTCCGCGATGTGCAGTGGAGAAGGCGGGATCCTGCCGGAGGAAATGGCTACGGCGGACAAATACATTTTTGAATACGTTCCGAACCAGTACAGTGTAACGGAAGAGAACCTGAAGAATGCGGATGCCATCGAGATCAAGATCGGTCAGGGCACCAAGCCCGGCATGGGCGGACACCTGCCGGGAGATAAGGTGACACCGGAGATCGCGGCGCTTCGGGGCAAGAAGGTGGGAGAAGATGTTCAGAGCCCCTCCAAGTTCCCGGACATCAACTCCAAGGGAGACCTGAAAGCTCTGGTGGAAGACCTGCGGTACCGTTCCAACGGCCGGCCCATCGGCATCAAGATCGCAGCGGGCCGGATCGAAAAGGACATGGAATTCGCGGCCTTTGCAGAACCGGATTTCATCACCATCGACGGCCGGGGCGGCGCCACCGCTTCCAGCCCCTATTTCCTGAGAGAGGCTACCAGCGTGCCGACCATCTACGCCCTGCACCGGGCCCGGAAGTTCTTGGACAGCATCCACTCGGACATTGCTTTGGTGATCACCGGCGGACTGAGAGTTTCTGCGGACTTCGCCAAGGCGATCGCCATGGGAGCGGATGCAGTAGCAGTAGCCAGCGCGGGTCTGATCGCGGCGGGCTGCCAGCAGTATCGGATCTGCGGCACCGGCGGATGCCCGGTGGGAGTCGCCACTCAGGATCCGGAGCTTCGTTCGAGGATGAACATCGATGCGGCGGCTCAAAGAGTGGCCAATTTCCTGAATGTTTCTCTGGAGGAACTGAAGACCTTTGCCCGGATCACCGGTCACGAACGGCTCCATGACCTGTGCGTGGATGACCTGTGCACCATCAACCGGGAGATCTCGGAATTCACGGATATCCCGCATGCATAAAGAGTATTCAGGAGGAGCGGTTCGCACCGCTCCTTTGTTTTTCTTTGGAGCACGCTCATCCGCCCATTTAGGTGTGGCGTG
>CADBSL010000094.1 GCA_902797345.1 uncultured Eubacteriales bacterium | reverse complement strand
TTTTTAATTCCTAGTGTTTTACTAGGAATATAATAAACCTAATTACCTACTATGTCAATAGGTTTATTGGATAAAAAAAGAGACGGATCTCTCCGCCTCTGGTTTTCAAGCTCCGATCTCCAATCTCCCCTCTTCCATCTATAATACTTTACTGAGGAAGGACTGGGTCCGCTCGTTTTGGGGATGGTCGAAAATATCCGACGGGCTCCCCTGCTCCACGATGTAGCCTCCGTCCATGAACAGGACGCGATGGGCCACTTCCCGGGCGAATCCCATTTCGTGGGTCACCACTACCATGGTCATCCCTTCGTGGGTCAGTTCTCTCATTACTTCCAATACTTCTCCGACCATTTCCGGGTCCAGGGCGGAAGTCGGTTCGTCGAAGAGCATGATCTCCGGTTTCATGGCCAGGGCACGGGCGATGGCCACACGTTGCTTCTGTCCGCCGGATAAGGACCGGGGGTAGGCGTCCGCCTTGTCCGCCAGGCCGACCCGCTCCAAAAGCTCCCGGCCGGTCTTTTCCGCCTCCTCCTTCGACATCCCCTTGACTTTGATGGGGGCGATGGTGATATTCTCCATCACGGTCTTGTGGGGGAAGAGGTTGAAGCTCTGGAACACCATCCCCATCTTCTGCCGGACCTGGTTGATGTCCTGGCTGGGGTCGTTGATCTTGACCCCGTCGATGACGATGTCTCCTTTCGTGGGTTCCTCCAGCAGGTTCAGGCACCGCAGGAAGGTGGACTTCCCGGACCCGGAAGGTCCGATGACGCAGACCACCTCGTTGGTGTCGATCACTTCGTTGATGCCCTTGAGCACCTCCAGTTTTCCGAAATATTTATGTAAGTTCTTGACCTCAATCACTGACTGCCATCCTCCTTTCAAGCAGGTTCACCAGTCTGGACAGGATGAATGTCAGACAGAAATACGCTGCGGCTACGCCTAAATAGGCCGAAAACGTCCGGTAGTTGATGGACGCCTGGATCTGGCCGATACGGGTGATCTCCGACACGCCGATAAACGCCAGGATCGACGTTTCCTTGATCAGCACGATAAACTCGTTGCCCAGGGAAGGCAGGATCGTCCGGACCGCCTGGGGAAGGATGATCTCCCGCATGGACAGCTTCTCCGGCATCCCGAGGGATCTGGCCGCTTCCATCTGGCCCTTGTCCACGGACTGGATCCCGGCCCGGAAGATCTCCGCCACATAGGCGCCGCTGTTCAGGCTACAGACCACCATCCCGGCAAAAAGAGGGGCCATGCGAAGGCTTCCGTCGCTGAGATTCACCAGCAATCCGTTGATACCAAAGTAGAAAAACAGCGCCTGGACTACCGTAGGAGTCCCCCGGATGATCTCGATGTAGACCGTGGCGATCGCTTTGGGGATGATGTGCTTCGACATTTTGCACAGACAGGCGATCAGGCCGATGACCACGCCGAAAAACAGCGCCACCGCCGTGACCTTCAGGGTCGACCACATCCCGACCGTCAGGATCTTCTGGATCACCACCAGGAAATTGTCAAAGCCGGGGCCCATCATTTCCAGGATCTTGGATAACATAACAACACTCCTTAAGAAAAGGTGCGCAAATACTTACGCACCTTTTGGATTTTCTTTTATTTCAAGCGATTTGGATTACTCGAAATACTTGGCGATCAGCTCGTCATACACGCCGCTGGCCTTTACATTTTCCAGACCTGCGTTGATGGCATCCAGCAGAGCTTTGTTGCCCTTCTTCACCGCGAAGCCATAGCTGTCGGAAACCAGTGTGTCGCCGACGACTTTGATGCCGCCCATCTTGGAGATGTAAGCCTGAGTAACAGGCAGGTCGTTGATCACGCAGTCCACGCCGCCGGTCTTCAGTTCGTTCATAACAACGTCAACGGTGTTGAATGTCTTGACATCGCTCAGCACGCCTTTTTCCTGCAGTTCCATTGCCTTGGTAGCACCGGTGGTTCCCAGCTGTACCGCACAGGTCTTGCCCTGGAGGTCCGCTTCGCCAGTAATGTCGCTGTTGTCTTCCTTGACAGCGATCGCCAGGCCGGCATCGATGTAAGGATCGGAGAAGTCTACTGTTTCCAGTCTTTCTTCGGTAATGGACATGCCGGATGCACCGATATCGGTCACGCCGGTCTGTACCGCGCCAACGATGGCGTCAAAGCCCATCTGTTCTACTTCAACGGAAAAGCCCTGGTCTTCAGCGATGGCCTTGATCAGGTCGATGTCAAACCCGGTGATCTCGCCGGATTCTTCATCCACGAATTCGAAGGGCGGGAATGTAGGTTCGGTGGATACTTTGAAGGTCTGGCCTTCTACGCTTTCCACTGCTGCTGCATCCGCATCCGCGTCCGCTGCAGAATCATCCGAAGTGCTTCCGCATGCTGTCATGGCAAATACCAGAGACAGCGCTAATAACAGTGCTAAGAATTTTTTCATAGTTGAATCTTCCTTTCTTCATGTAAAGTTACTGTTTACGCGCATAATTATACGGCAAAATCTATTTTTATGCAATACCTTTGAAGGGATTTTCTACTCTTTTCACAGGTTGGAGCCCTATCTCTCGGAGATCGGAGTATAGGAGATCCGTTTGGAGGCATCGATGTAGGCCGGACGCATGATCCTCTTCGCCATGAAAAGCTCCTCCATCCGGTGAGCACACCAGCCGGAGATACGGGCCACCGCGAACAGGGGGGTCGAGATCTCCGTGGGGATATTCAATGCCGAATACACGAACCCGGAATACAGGTCCACATTGGCCATCATGTCCCGTTCGATGCCCCGGGCCCGGAAGAACAGCTCCGACGCATTTTCTTCAATATAATTATAGAGTTCGAAGGTCTCCATCAGGTCCTTCTGCTCCGCCAGCTTTCTGGCCATTCTCTTCAGGATCACTGCACGGGGATCCGACTTGGTGTAGACCGCATGGCCGAAGCCGTAGAGCAGCCCCGTCCGGTCGCCGGCCTTTCCCTGCAGCAGACGGATGATGTAATCATCCACCAGTTCCCGGTTTTCAAAGTCCTTTACACTGTCCTTCAGGTCCTGGATCATTTGGGTGACCTTCACGTTGGCTCCCCCGTGCTTGGGCCCCTTCAGGGAGCCTACCGCTGCGGAGATCGCCGCGTAGGTATCCGTCCCGGAGGAGGAAATAACGTGGGTGGTAAAGGCGGAATTGTTCCCGCCGCCGTGCTCCGCGTGAAGGATCAGGCAAAGATCCAGCAGCGTGGCTTCCAGTTCCGTGTATTCCCCTGAAGCACGGATCATCCGCAGCACGTTTTCCGCTGTAGACAGTTCCGGCAGAGGCTGGTGGAAATGGAGACTGGCATTTTTGTCATAGGAAACCTTCGCCTGGTAGCCGTAGCAGGTGATGGTGGGCATCCGGGCGATCAGGTCGATGGACTGCCGCAGCACGTTTTCCGGCGTCAGCTCATCCGGATTTTCATCGTAAGAATAGAAGGTCAGGATACACCGGGCCAGCTTGTTCATGATGTTCAGACTGGGGGTGGTCAGGATCGTATCCCGCACGAAGGAGAAGGGCAGTTCACGGCGTTCTCCGAGATACTGCTTATACAGGTCCAACTGTTTTTTGTCCGGCAGTTCCCCGAACAGCAGCAGGTAGCTGGTCTCTTCGTAGCCTTTCCGATTTTCTTCGATGCAGGCGTTGACGATATCTTTGACGTTGATCCCGCGGTAGTACAGATTACCTTCGATGGGGGTCTTTTCGCCCTCCACGACTCTGTAGCCTTCGACGCAGCCGATCTTCGTCAGACCGACCCGAACGCCGGTCCCGTTGTTGTTACGAAGACCCCGTTTGATATCGTAGGTCTCGTAAAGCTGCTGATCCACCTGATTGCACCGGTTGATCCGGTCGCTCATCATCCGGCAGTACATTTCCCTTGCCTGGATGGCGGAGAATTCCATATCCTTATGATCTCTCATCTCGCGTTTCCTCCTTTGCACAAAATACTCTCACCTAATATCTCTTTTACTCTCTTATTAAATCAAAGTAGCAGTTCGGGTCCTCCCGGACGGCAAACTGCATGTGAAATCGTTTTCATTCCTGCCTTTTATTTTACAGTATCAGAGGGTTCCTGTCAATATTTAGAGTTAGGAGCGGGGAGCTAGGAGCTAGAAGCAAGACTCCTACCCAAACATTTTTAATTTCCCCCTGTATTTTTGTTCGGAGTTGTTCTATAATGAATGTATCTGAAAAAATAAAGCTTTTTATATAAGGAGGATGAACCAAATGGCTTTTATTACTTCTACTGAAATGTTTAAGAAAGCTCTGGACAGCAACTACGCTGTCGGCGCATTCAATGTAAATAACATGGAGATCGTCCAGGGCATCGTAGACGCTGCAAAAGAGGAAAAGGCTCCTCTGATCCTGCAGGTTTCCGCCGGTGCCAGAGAATACGCCAAGCCCGCATACCTGCTGAAGCTGGTAGAGGCTGCGATGATAGATTCCGACCTGGACATCGTTCTGCACCTGGACCACGGCGCAGATTTTGATATCTGCAAGAGCTGTGTCGACGGCGGCTTCACTTCCGTAATGATCGACGGTTCCAAACACCCCTTCGAAAAGAACGTGGAAATGACCAAGCAGGTAGTTGAATACGCCCACGCCCACGGCGTTGTCGTGGAAGCGGAACTGGGCACACTGGCCGGCATCGAAGATGCTGTCAACGTTTCTGAAAGAGATGCGAAGTTCACGAACCCGGAACAGGCTCAGGAATTCGTGGAAAGAACCGGCGTGGACTCCCTGGCCATCGCCATCGGCACCAGCCACGGCGCTTATAAATTCAAGGGCGACCCGTATCTGGACTTCGAACGTCTGGGTGAGATCGAAAAACTGATCCCCAACACACCGCTGGTACTCCACGGCGCTTCTTCCGTTCTGAAGGAATTCGTGGACACCTGCAACAAGTACGGCGGCAACATCCCCGGCGCACAGGGCGTACCGGAAGCCATGATCCAGGAAGCTGTCAAACACCATGTCTGCAAGGTCAACATCGACACCGACCTGAGACTGGCGATGACCGCAGCGATCCGGAAGGTCTTCGTAGAGAACCCGGCAGAATTCGACCCCAGAAAGTACTTAGGCCCCGGCCGCGCAGCCATCAAAGGCATGGTACAGCACAAGATCCGCAACGTCCTGAACGCCAGCGGCAAAGCTTGATTCTGAGTTAGAGACGGCAGATCAAAGATTGGAGAGAAGATATGAATATTTTCGATCAGGACCTGCGGAATGCTCCCTGCGGGATCATTTTCAATGACAATGACGAGGTCCTATTAGTACAGAGAAGATTTCCACCTCAGGCATGGGGTCCCCCCGCCGGTTTCCCGGACCGGGGCGAATCCCCCCGGGAGACCATCGAACGGGAAGTCCTGGAGGAAACCGGCATCACCTGCGAGGTCATGGCGCCCCTGGGAGACTATGAATTCCCGGATGTCCACGCCAGACTCCTGATCTACGTGGGAATGTATCTTTACGGCAGCCTGCGGTGCAGCTACGAGAGCAAAAACGTGGGTTGGTTCTCCATGGACCAGCTGCCGGAGGACATTTCCCCTTCCAAAGAAGTGATCCAAAAGGCCTTCGACCTGTACAAGATCTCTGCCAGTATCTAGGGAACTGAATAATGAACCACTAAAAGGACCCGGCGCCTATCCTGACGCCGGGTCTTCTTTTCTCACATCATTTCTTTTTCAACGCCCGTTTCACCGAGCCCTTCGGGTCTGTGATCAACAGCCGCACCAGCCAGATCACCAGCCCCAGCGCCACCACGGAAAACCCCAAAAAGGCGTCATTGAGCATGTCCGCCGGGGCGGGCGTGAAGTACGCTGCCCGGAGCTCTGCATACTCGAAGAGCGCATCCACCAGCCACATGATGGAGGCCCCCCAGTATAAAAAGCAGAGGATCCCCAGCCTCATGTTATCATCTTCCCGGTTATACCATTTCACCGTAGCGATGACCGCGGCAAAAACTGTGATCAAAAGGGTCATTCCGATCCTCCTTATGCTCTATGGACCGCTTCACTCTCATCTCTTGCAATGATCCGGTCCGCTGCCTTACACATCACAAACCACACCAGAGTGATCAGCAGAGCCATGCCGACGCCGGCGGTGGCCATCTCCTGCAGCATGCCGATGGCATCCGCCCGATTCGAGACCGCAGTCAGGAAGGGGAACCAGGGAACCACTTCTCCATGCCAGATATGTTCGAACATCAACAGTCCTGCGCCGCCCCAGAGCATCCAGGTCAGCCATTTGAGTTTCCGGCTCAGCGGGATCCGGGTCTCCTTCACTTCCACTTCACCGGCTTCCGCCATTTCCATTTCTTTCTTCTCTTCCGCTTTTTCCACGGCAGTCACTACAGCTGCTTCTGCTGCCGAAACCAAAAAACATGCCATCTATCGTACCCTCCTATTCGTTTTCTTCTTCGTAAGAAAAACTATACCATATTCTGTTCCGCCTGTCACGATGAATTTAGTCTGAAGCATTGAAGGATCATTTCCTAAAATGTCGACAGGGCAGCGGAAAAAGAAGATCCTTCTTCACACTGCCCCTCGACTATGAGCAACAAAAAATATGGAAAGATTGCTGTTTCTATCATTTCAGGTCCCCGGCTGCTTTGATTTTCACCCGGTTGGTGTTCCCGGGATAATACTGCAGCGGCACATCTTCGACTTCGACGATCTCAACGGTCCCGGGAAGGGCCCCGGCTTCTTCTGCCGACCGGATCGCCTCTTTCTTCGCCGCCTCCAACGCAGTCTCTCTGGGTATTTTATCATAATCGATCAGTTTCTCGATCACTCCACTGACTTTCGAAATAGCGGAACCGATGGCATTCGCTGTCCCAAAATAGGCCGGCTTTGTCTCCGAAGAAGCCCCCTGCAGTTCCTCCGGGAGAATGATCGATCCTCCGCCAACGAAGACCACGTCCACATCCCCGCTGGAAACCTTCATGGCATCGATGGCGTCCTCCGCCATCGTCCGGATGCATCCCATGGCCTTTTCCGCCAGATCCTTTGGAATTTGCCGGACTCTTTCCGGATCTCCCAAAGTGAACATCCCCAGTCGAACGGCAATGTCTGTCGCAGTCAGTACAGTGCCGCCGAACACCAGCGCCTTTTCCGTAATCTCAAACCCCACACTGTCCGGGCCTACGGTGACGGTTCCATCCTCATGCTCACGGACGATGGATCCCCCGCCTAATCCGATGGTCACCACGTCCGGCATCCGGAAGCTGGTCCGAACACCTCCGATGGTGGCCGCGATGCTGGACTCTCTGGGAAATCCGTTCCGGATCATCCCCAGATCCGTCGTCGTCCCCCCGACATCCACCACCAGGGCATTTCGCTTGCCGGACAAATAACCGGCGCCCCGAATGGAGTTCGTGGGACCGCAGGCGATGGTCAACACCGGATATTTCCGGGCATGCTCCATCGTCATCAGCGTCCCATCATTCTGGGACAGGAAAATCTCCGCCTTGCAGATCCCCATATCCGCCAGAGACCGGGCAAACCCTTCCGTAAAACTATTCGCTACATAGATCAAAGAGGCGTTTAAGATCGTTGCGTTTTCCCGTTCGATCAGGCCCATACTCCCGATCTCGCTGGAGATCGATACATGGATGTCCTCCCCCAGCACTTCCCGGCAGATCTCCGCCGCCCGCACTTCGTGTTCGTTTCTGACACCGGAGAAAACGCAGGAGATAGCGACGGAAGCCGCCCGCCCCTTTATTCTGTATAAAAACTCACGAATAGCGTCTTCGTCCAGCTCCGCCAGGAGGGACCCGTCGTATTCGAATCCGCCCCCTACGATAATACTGTCCACCACGGCCGCACGGATGTCATCGGCCCAATCCACCATAGGAGGCAGGCCCAATGTGGCGGGAGCTCCGATCCGTATCAGAGCGACCGGAGCCAGGTGCTTTCGCTCCACGATCGCGTTGGTACACTGGGTCGTTCCCAGCATCGCCTGCCGAATCTGTCCCGGGTCGATTCCGGAAACATCCAGTACCGCCCGGATAGCACCCACGATGCCGCTGTAAACATCTTCGGAAGTCGGCCGCTTGATCTCGGCGATCACTTCCATTTTCTCATCGATCAGGACCGCATCTGTATTGGTACCTCCTACGTCGATCCCCAGTTTAATCATTTTTCTGCCCTCCTCTGCATCTGACCTCCACCGGAATATAGTCCGTATCACACCCGAAATAGCGGGGCCCCACCAGCTCCAGACCGGCTTTCGACCGCCACATCTCAAAGCACTGCAGTCCGACCACGACCACGCGTTTTCCGTATTTCAACGCATCCGTCGTTACCGGGGAAAAGGTTTCGGCATCCACCAGGCAGACCAGATCCGGGACCGTGGCCAGGATCTCTCCATCCACATTCGCCAGCAGATTCTCATTTTGAAAATCCACATAGGCATTCCTGCCTTTGTATTCTCCGATCCCGTCCAACAGCACCCGGCCGAAATTGAAGGCTCCCCGGGTCTCCCGCAGGACATCCGTGATCTTTCCTTTGAACAGTTTATATCCTTCCGTGAACTCCAGGAAATGGTCTTCGGACGTTCCCGACTCTTCATAGTCTTTCACTGTTCGGATCGCCTCTCCCAACCGCTGGCTGCGGGTCAGGATATTCCGAACGCCATACTCTTTGAGCTGTTTCCCGGTCATGGGGTAAAGGGCCACCGAAACCGCTCCCCCACAGCTCATGGTCACGGCTCTGGCCAGATCCTCCGTCCATTTGTTGGAGATGGTCCGGTACAGGACCGTGTTTCCTTTCTCATCCGTCAATGCCATGGGGCAGGAATCGATGCCTCCGATGGTGAAGGTCACCATCTGAAGTTCCGGAAATGCCCTGCCCATCCCATCCGCATCCACGATGGGGATCCCCATTCGTGCACTGGCAGCGATAGGCAGCATGGAATTGACTCCTCCTGCCTCAATGGGGAAAATGGCATCCAAGGGCTTTCCGAGAAATTGGGAGACCATATCCATGAGGGCCCGGTATTCATTCCCTCCGATAGCTTTCTCCGCCAGTACCGTAGGAGCTCCCATCATCGCGATGGCAGCTACCTGCGCATCATCTGCCAGTTCTTCGGGATCGATCAGCGTGGCTGGGCCCATTTCCCGTATGGCACCGATGGCGATCAGTTTCCCAATGTAAGGATCTCCCCCGCCGCCGGCTCCCAGCAGTGCAGCACCCAGAGCGATATCCTCTATGTCTTTTATTTCCAGTTTTCTCATAATCCTCTCCTTTGTTTTATCTGGCTTTTGCGGTCGCTTCCTCGATGGTCATCTCGCCCTGGCCTACCATCCGGGTGCCGGCCAACAGCTTAAACAAAATGATATAAGCGGCAAAAGCGATGATCACGCCGTCCAAAGCCGGGCTGAAAACAGAGAACACCCCCAGAGTCTCCAACAATGCGAAGCCTCCGCCCAGGATCCAGCAGATGATGCCGACCCAGTTGACGCCTTTCTGAGGAGCCCAGTTTTCCTTCTTCCCTTTACAAATCACCCAGTAATCCGCAATGATGATCCCCATGATCGGCGGCACCACTGCTCCAATAATGCTGATATATGTATTCAGGACATCCGCCAGCCCCATGATAGCGAAAACGATGCCGATGGCTCCCACAATGAGGGTGACGACCGGCCGGTTTTTGTCCTTAATCGAAAACATCTTGCAGACCGCCAATCCGGACATATAGGCATTCCCGGTATTGGTGGTCCAGGTAGCCAGGACCAGAACGACCATCGCCAGCACCGGCAGGCCCAACCCCGCGAACATACTGGATACATCATAATTTCCGGTCCCCAGCGCCATGATCGCACCCACCAGTATCATGATCGTCGCTGCCGGAAGGACCCCTAGGATCGTTGCCTTGATCACGTCCGACCGGGATCGGCAAAAGCGAGTATAGTCCGCATTGCAGGTGGCCCCTAAGGCAAAGAGTCCAATCACCGTGGAGATCGCTGCCGGCATCGCCATCGCATTGGTGGTGATCGTGCTGCTTATTTGGCTCCACCCGGTGGTTCCGATGGAATGGACTGCTCCGTAAATACAGAGGATCAGAAGCAGCGGCACGGCAATATAATTCAACACAGACATCCAGCGGACCCCATAGACGGCGGTAACGCACATCACCGCGCCCCAAATCACACAGGCCAGCCAGAAGGGGAAGGAGACTCCCATCACTTCCATCAATGTATTAAACGCCATGGCGCAGGTAGCGGTCTGCACGGCAAACCAGCCGGTCTCTGCGATAAAGATCACCAGAGCCATGGAAAAATTGGCGCCCGTCATCCCGAATGCTTTTGTAGAGGTCATGGTGGCATTCAGGCCCAAGTCGCTGCCAATGATCCCGTCCAGAATCATCAACAGGCAGCACACGGCAAAACCGATGACTGTCGCCCAAAAAATAGAGTTAATGGTCAGGGCTCCCGCAAAGATGCCCCCCACCATCAGCATCGGGATACAGATCATCGTCCCGATCCAGATAAATGCGACACTTCCCCAGGAACGTTTTTCCGATTCCACGATCTGAGAAATGCCTTTGTCCTGCTTTGCATGTGCCGCAGAGTTTGCTTCGCTCATATCAATTCTCCCTTCATTTTTATAACAGTGGGAGTATTGTACTTTTTAAGGTTGGAAAAGTACACTGTCAAACGGACAGATTCCAACCGCTTCTTTTGTCTGCCGAGACAAACTTTTCTTTCGAAGGGGTCCGGCTTCCGATTCCCCTTGAAGCGCCATTTTTTTGCGTTTATACTGGGGTTTAAGAGCGAAAGGAAGTGAAAATGAATGAGTATTTCCGTAAATGATTTGTTGAAACTGCCATCTCTGAGACAGGCTAAAGTCGTGGCCGGGAAAAGAGCTTTGCACAAACGGGTCACCTCAATCTCTGTATTGGAATCGGCAAACCCTTCGCTTTTAGTCGACAATGTGTTTGAGCAGGGAGAATACTTCGGAAGCGAGATCGCCATCACCGGGTTTCTGGATTGTGCGGAAGATGTGGATCTGCAGTGCGCTGCCATCCGGCGTCTTTCGGAGGGCGGGGAGATCGGATTGATCCTCTTCTATGTGGGCGTATATATGCCCCGGATCGACCGAAAGCTGATCGAGCTGGCGGACCGGCTGAACTTCGTATTGATCCAGATGCCGAAGTCCAGGGATCTGCGCTATGCGGACGTGATCAGCGATGTCACAGAGTGTCTCCACCGGGACCGTGCCCACAGCGACTATATCGTTTCGGATATTCTGGCCAGGATGTCTGCTCTTCCCTTTCCCCAGCGGACCATGCATTCCGCACTTCGGATGATCAGCGAAGCCGTCATGGCTTCCGTACTGCTGACGGACGAGACCGGCCACCTATTGAATCAGTCCTGCTGGCCTCCAACGATCGAACCTCAGATCAAAAGTCATTTGCAGGAGATCCTGTTTTCCGCAGAATCCGGAAAATCACCGGAGGGCTACTTCTCCGACACGAAGGTCTATCGGTTTGAGATCATTCCGGATACCGGGATCCCCATGTATCTTCTGATCGTAAAACAGGGGGACTTCATCGGAAAACCGGTCTTGGAGCAGTTGTGCGATGTGACCCGGATCTGCTCCAATATCTGGGGACAGGGCTACAACAACATCGCCATCCGCGAATTGATCCGGGCGATCCTTCAGGACGATCCATTAAAAATGCGGCGTCTGGCGGAGATCTTTCATATCAACATTTCAGATATCCATGAAATGTGGATCTTGTCCGGGGATACGGAATCCTCTCTGGAGATCCTGAAAAAACGGTCCGAATCCCTTCAGGATGCGCTGAAGTCCTGCTGCAGTCCGGTCTTTTCGGATGTCTATGAAAACAACTTTCTTCTGTTTTCCGGCGCAGCCACCTCTCAACAGGGATCCGAAGGGGTCTCCGAGATGATCATACAGGATCTTTTGCCGTTAGACCCCTCCATTACCCTGTCCAGATGCTGCAATCTCAAGAACACGACTGAGGTGCGCCGGGCCTGGCTGACCCATGAAAACTATTTGCCGGATGCCAGGAAAATATTCCCCTGTACCAACGTCTTTCGTTCCGGCCAACTGGGATTTGCGGAAGAATGCCGGAAAATCATCGAAGAAGGGGAAGACCACATCCTACAATATACGAACGCTCTGTTGTACGGCAACTCACCGGACACAGAGCGGATCGATGAGGATACGCTGGCCGTTTATGTGCTGGACGCGGAATTCAGCATCACAAAAGCAGCCGCTCTTCTTCACGTACACCCCAACACAGTGAAATACCGTCTGAAAAACATCGATAACCAGCTGGGTTTCCGGCACGATAAAATGCCGGACAGCATGAGGGTCTATTACGCCCTTGCCATCCGGCGGTTATTGAAATGATCATTATTTGATTTTTACTGTACGTAATTATACGCACCCGCAAACAGGACTTCCTTCCCGTCATCCACGATAGCAAACCGGAAGGGCCGGTCCGCTGTGAAGGGGATCGGCACTGTGGGATCCAGCGCCGTAGTGCTTTTGTTCACGATCACCGTGGCGGCCGCTGCCTCTGTTCCCTCTTCATTCACCTCGATGAAGGTGCTCTGAAGCACATCGGAAATGCACTGGGGGATCGCCGACATATCGGAGAAATCCGCCGCATCTGTGAAGGCCTTCCGGATCCCCAGCTGCTGCAGGGCATCATTCAATTCAAATTTTGATCGGAAGGAGAATTTCGGCAGGGTCACCGCCACCTTCTGATAAGTCATTTTATCCCGGGCTTCATCGATCAGGTTCGCCAGCTCCACCGGTCCATCGGACAGGACCACGTACATGCTGACCGTGGCAAAGGGGCCGTCCCCTTTCCGGTTCCCGTTCTCATCCCGCGCCAGATTTTCATAGGGCAGGCGGATCATCTTCACATCGCCCTTTTGATAATACTGGATCGTCTCTGTCATATGCATCAGATCCGTTTGGACCTTGCTGCCGTCCGCCTGGGTAAAGTCGCCCTTCCGGGTCGCCGCCTTATTGAAGGGCATCTTCCAGGAGCCCTTGAAATACAGGGTATTCACCAGAGCTGTGGAGAAGTCCGAACTGTCCAGCACCTTCGGGATCTTTCCCCGGGTCTTCTCGCTGATCCATCCGTTGATGGTGGGCACCGCATTGGCATTGTTCACCTTGCCTGCCTCAGCGGTGTAATACTGTGCCAGCAGATCTTTGTATTCTTCTTTGAAATCCGCCCCCCGCATCTGATCTTCATTGACCCAGATGGAGTTGTTCAGGTCGATGGTGACCACGTCGGAAGCTTTTCGGAAGTCCTCTTTCATTCCCCTTATATAATGGTTGAAGATCTCCAGGTCCCGGATCCCCAAGCTGTTCAAGATCTCGTCCCGGGTGTCCCCCTTCGCCCCATTCGCCGCCAGGGCAAAAGCCACTTTCAAACTCAGGGGAGAAAACAGATAGTTTTCCGTCCCTTCTCCTGCCACCGCTTCGATCAGGGCATCGGTCTTCTCATTGGGGAAGTACTTCACCGGTGCCGGCTGGATGTGATGCCAGTCCAGACTCTTCAGCACCGTCAGCATCTTCGCCATCTCCGCCCGGGTGATGGTCTGGTCCGGCCGGAAGGTCCCGTCACTGTAACCCGACAGGATCCCTTTTTCCTGGCAGATCTTCACCCAGGGCACCGCCCACTCCGGGATCTGTTTCTGATCCGCAAAGTCCTTTGCCTCCAAAGCCGCCGGATTGTTTTCAGAATCCCTGGACAGA
>CADBSL010000093.1 GCA_902797345.1 uncultured Eubacteriales bacterium | reverse complement strand
TCCGCCTCCTGGACGGAGGAGATCCGCTGGGCGATGATGATCTTGGTGGTATCCGGGATCTCATTCCGGAAGGCCTCCCGGATCAGCGCATCCGTCCGGGTATCCACCGCACTGGTGGAGTCATCCAGGATCAGGATCTTCGGCTTTTTCATCAGCGCCCGGGCGATGCACAGACGCTGTCTCTGGCCGCCGGACACGTTGGTGCCTCCCTGCTCGATCCAGGTATCGTACCCATCCGGGAACTCCCGGATAAAGCCGTCGGCCTGGGCCAGTTTGCAGGCGTGGACCATTTCTTCCTCTGTTGCCTCCGGGTCGCCCCACCGGAGGTTATCCTTGATCGTGCCGGAAAACAGCACGTTTTTCTGCAGCACCATAGAGACCCCGTCCCTCAGGGTCTGCAGGTCGTATTCTTTCACATTCTTCCCGGCCACCAGAAGTTCACCGGCGGTCACGTCATATAATCTCGGGATCAGCTGCACCAGAGACGTCTTGGAGCTGCCGGTGCTGCCGATGATGCCGATGACCTGGCCGGATCGGATGTTCAGGTCGATATCCGCCAGGCACAGCTTGTCCATATCGTTTTCATAACTGAAGGAAACGTTCCGGAACTCGATGGATCCGTCCGTCACCTGAGGGCCCGTCTTCTCCGATCTTCCATCTTCCATTTCCGGTCTTCCCGAAGGTTCCGTGATATCCGGTTCCTCATCCAGCACCTGACAGATACGCTCCGCCGACGCCTTCGCCAGCGTCACCATCACGAAGATCATGGACAGCATCATCAACGACATCAGGATCTGCATGGCGTAGGAAATGATGCTCACCAGTTCCCCGGTGGTCATCGTCCCGCCCACGATCATCTTCGCGCTGAGCCAGGAGGCGCCGATCATGAACCCGTAGATCGCCAGCTGCATCGCCGGCCCGTTGAAGGCGATGATCTTTTCAACTTTGGAGAAATCCCGGAAGATCGTTTCCGAGACGGAATTGAACTTCTCCACTTCATGTTCTTCCCGAACGTAGGCCTTCACCACCCGGATCCCCCGGATGTTCTCCCGGACCACGTTGTTCAACCGGTCATAAGTCTTGAAGATCCGGTCGAAGATCGGGAAGGCCACCTTGATGATGCCGAAGACCGCCGCTGCAAGGAAGGGCAGGATCGCGATCAGAAGCAGCGTCACCTTCACATTGATGGCAAAAGCCATGATCACGGAGAAAATGAACATCATCGGGCTCCGTACCGCGATACGGATGATCATCATAAAGGCATTCTGGACATTGGTCACGTCCGTGGTCAGCCGGGTGATGATGCTGGCGGTGGAGAACTTGTCGATGTTGGAAAAAGAGAACCGCTGCACGTTATAGAACATGTCGTGCCGCAGATTCTTGGCAAACCCCGCCGACGCCGTGGCGGCGAACCGACCCGACAGCGTCCCAAACAACAACGACAAAAGGGCGCACACAACCAGTATGCCCCCATATTTCCAGATCGCTCCCATATTCCCCATGTCAATACCCAGGTCGATGAGCCGGGCCATGATGAAGGGGATGATGGTCTCCATCACCACTTCCCCCACCATAAACACCGGCGTCAGCACTGTATCTCGTTTATACTCCCGGATACAACCGGCAAGTTTTCTTACCATATCAGTTTCCTTTTCAGATCAAAGACCGAAGACCCCCGGGAACCTTCTCCCATCTCCGTTCTCCTATCTTCCATCTCAATAAAATACTGCCACTTCGTCTTCCGGCGCCTCGCAGGGCTCCGCTTTGATGACATCCAGCACGGGGCCGTTCTCCCCGCCGTAGACCTTGTGGGCTTCTTCCGTGATCTTCGCCGTCAGGTTGATCCAACCGCCGTTCTTCAGCTTCTTCGGGTCGTCCATCCGGGCCACCACGGCGCAGAATTCGATGTCCTCCACACAACAAGTCATCACGTGCCGCCCAAAGGCGAAGCAGCCCTTGGGGAACTTGCCCTCGTTCATGACCCGGCCTTTGATGTGGACGGTCTTCCCTTCGTAATCCGGGGTCTCTTCGTTGACATCCCGGTACCAGACCGCGTAATCCTCGTCCTCGACCTCGATCTCATCCGAATCCATGTCGTAGGGCAGCGGATCCTCGATATCGTCCTGGACGATCTTGTCCGGGCCGTATTCGTAGAGGATCTCCGACCGCTTGTTGAAGGTCCGGACGATCTTGTGGAACTCCATCTTATCCATATCATCGGTGAAACGGTTGAAAACCACCATTTCACACACTTTCAGCTTGTCCGCCACCAGGTTTCTCATGTTGGCGTTGTAATTCATAAAGGTGGTGGCATCTGCCATCATCACCGACTGGTAGAACAGCCAGTTGTCGGGAAGGTTGTTGATGAAGCTTCCCAGCTCCCACATCCCGTTGTATTCCACCAGCACCCGGCGCACTTTGTATTTCTGCTCCAGGTATTTCAGCCACTGTTTCGTCAGGTGTTTTTCCTTCTCCACCACTTCGATGTGGACATTGTCCGTGGCGAATTCCTCCGGTTCGTACTCCTCGATCCCCTCTTCGCAGACCAGAAGCAGCGTGGTGGTGCCGTCGTTGAAAAATTCATCTCCCAGGGACTCCTGGATGAAGGAGGTCTTCCCCGCTTCCAAAAAACCCGTGAAAAAATATACCGGTACTTCCATGTTGTTCTCCTATTCTTAGCCCGAAGCTAGAAGCTAGAAGCTATCAAGCTTCAAGCTTCAGGCTCCCCGCTTTATTCTACTCCAAACAGTTTTGCGATGGCTTCTTCATCGATATCCGCCCCGATCACGCACAGACGTCCAATGATGCCGGCAGAACCTTCCTTGATCTCCGGTTCGCCCGGGGTGTATTCAAAGTGGATCCAGCCGCCTTCGGCGTTCTCAACGATACCCTTGGACCGGATCACCAGCCCATATTCCGCTTCATGCTCCAGCTCCGTCAGGATCTCCTTCAGCTCAGCCGGGGTGTACTTCTTCGTGGTCTCTCTGCCCCAGCTGGTGAAGATGTCCTCTGCGTGATGGTGGTGATGATGCTCGTGGTCATGGTCATGATCGTGGTGATGGTGATGCTCATGATCGTGATCGTGTTCTTCGTGATCATGATCATGGTCGTGGTGATGGTGATGTTCATGCTCTTCGTGATCATGATCTTCGTGGTCATGGTCATGGTCGTGGTCGTGATGATGATGCTCATGCTCATGCTCGTGTTCATGCTCGTGAGCGTGCATCGCCTTGTGCTCATGATACTCTTCCATCATCTTTTCCAGGTCTACTTCCACCGTGTCCTTGCACTCGATAGCATCCAGCAGCTGCGCGCCGGTCAGCTCCGACCAGGGCGTCGTGATCAGCACCGCCTCCGGATTTCTCTTCCGGACGATGTCGATGCATTCCTGCATCTTCTTGTCAGAGATGCCGTCTGTGTGGCTCAGGACCACTGCCATTGCGTATTCCACCTGGTTTTCAAAGAATTCCCCGAAATTCCGGGAATACATCTTGCATTTCTTCGCATCCACTACCGTGGTCATGGTGTTCAAAACGACCTCATCATTGTCGAATTCCTGCACCGCGGAAGCGATGTCGGACAGCTTCCCGACGCCGGAGGGTTCGATCAGCACCCGGTCCGGGTGATACTGTTCCACGACCTTCGAGAAGGCATTGGCGAAATCCCCGGCCAGAGAGCAGCAAACGCACCCGCCGTTGATCTCGTTGACGGTGACCTCTCCTTCTTTAAAGAGACTCCCGTCGATCCCTACGTCACCAAATTCGTTCTCGATAAGAACCAGCTTTTCATCTTTATATCCTTCTTCCAGAAGTTTTTTGATCAGGGTCGTCTTCCCTGCGCCTAAAAATCCCGAAAAAATATCAACTTTGATCATCGTTGTTTCCTCCCTTCGATTTGTCAACACTATATTATAGCAACAAAAACGATTTATTTCAATTATTTATTATAGCGGGGAGCAAGAAGCTGGAAGCTGGGAGCCGGAGGTTGCCTTTACTAGAAGAGGGCTGCTCAAGGCGAGCAATAGTTCCTCAGAGGAAAGGCGCTCGTAGAACCAAGACCATTCGGGGCGATCTAGCACCGTACCAAAGCGCCGATTCCGGCGAGGAAGCTATTGTCGCCTCATGCAGCCCGGAGTTTTTTGTTTGATAAAACCTTGACAACCCTTTCCACCTGTGCTATCCTCTTTTCAGAGTTTTAAATAAAACGCAATAATCAGGTAGTTAAGTAGAAATGGAGGAAGATTATGCGAAACACATGTCTTTGCATTCCGCACGGGCATTTTTTGTCTGCGGAATCAGTTCAAATCGGCCGTTTTCAGGCTAATTCTCACAAGAATAACAAAATGAATAGTGGTACTTCCGAAAGGGGGCGTGACTGATGGGTGCTATGCTCGTTAAAATCGTTCTGCTTCTGGCTTACTTCGGCCTGTTGATCTATGTGGCCATGTACAGCCGCAAAAAGGTCACTGACGTCAACAGCTTCGTTTTAGGCGGCCGGACCATCGGTCCGTGGATGTCCGCATTTTCCTTCGGCACATCCTACTTCTCCGCTGTAGTCTTCGTTGGCTACGCTGGCCAGTTCGGTTGGAAATACGGTCTGTCCGCTACCTGGGCGGGGATCATGAACGCCATGGTGGGCGCGCTTCTTGCCTGGTTCGTATTAGGCAGAAGGACCCGGATCATGACTCAGCACCTGGACTCCTCCACCATGCCTCAGTTTTTCGAGGCCCGGTTCCAGAGCCCAAGGCTGAAGATCATGGCCTCCGCCATTATCTTCATCTTCCTGATCCCCTACACCGCTTCATTATATAACGGACTGTCCCGTCTCTTCGGGATGGCCTTCAACATCGACTATTCCGTCTGTGTCATCGTCATGGCGATCCTCACAGCAATCTACGTGACTGCCGGCGGCTACATGGCCTCCGCCATCACAGACTTCATCCAGGGCTGCATCATGCTGGTGGGTATCGCCGCCACCGTGATCGCCGTACTGAAAAGCCAGGGCGGCTTCATGGCAGCCATCAGCGCCATGGGCAAGGTGTCCGACCCCACAGTATCAGACGTTCCCGGCGTATTCGCTTCCTTCTTCGGCCCGGATCCCATCAACCTGCTTGGGGTCATCATCCTGACCTCCCTGGGTACCTGGGGCCTGCCGCAGATGGTCCAGAAATTCTACGCTATCAAGAGCGAACACGACATCCACAAGGGCACCGTGATCTCCACGATCTTTGCTCTGGTGGTAGCCGGCGGATGTTACTTCCTGGGCGGCTTCGGCCGGCTCTTCTCCGATAAAGTGGACGTGGCCACTGAAGGCTTCGATGCCATCATCCCGGCCATGCTTTCCGGACTGTCACCCCTGCTGATCGCCTTAGTAGTGATCCTGGTGCTGTCCGCTTCCATGTCCACACTGTCTTCTCTGGTGCTGACCTCCAGCTCCACCTTAACGCTGGACTTCATCAAAGGCACTATCCGAAAAGACATGAGCGAAAAGCAGTCCCTGCTGACCATCCGGGTCCTGCTGGTGATCTTCATCGTGATCTCCGTGATCATCGCCCTGATCCAGTACAAATCCAGCGTCACCTTCATCGCACAGCTGATGGGCGTATCCTGGGGTGCTCTGGCCGGCGCCTTCCTGGCTCCGTTCCTCTATGGGCTCTACTGGAAAGGCGTTACCAAGGCTGCCTGCTGGGTGAGCTTCCTGTTCTCCACCATCGTGATGCTGCTGAACATCTTCATCCGGCCCAGCTTCCCGACCCTGCTCCAGTCCCCAATCAACTGCGGAGCCTTCTGCATGCTGGCCGGACTGGTCATCGTACCGGTAGTGAGCTTGATCACACCAAAACCCAGCCAGGAACACCTGGACAAAGTCTTCCAGTGCTACGACCGGAAAGTCCTGGTCAACATCAAAGACTACATCGGCGACGAAGAATAGCAAAAGAGAGTGTATTAATATATCGAAGGGGCATCCCCTCCGCCCCGCTCCTCCCAGGTCCCCAAGTCCCGGGAGCAGCAAGACCTCCGGCACTACCGGGGGTCTTTTCGTTGCTTTCAACTCTCCATACAGACACCTATCCATCATCCTTCGATCCGTCTGTAATAAATGTCTAGAGCAATTTCCATTAGACAGATTTGTCTTTATTCATAAAACGTCTAACATTTTTATCCTCATAGCACAGATAAATCTGCTCATTTTAAAGAAACGTCTGCCGTCCCGCCGCGGGAGCTCCGTAACAAAGCTCCCGCAAGGCCGGGCAAGCAACCCCCTCCAATACAGAATCCTCCTATGCAAAACGATCCCCCAGACTCTTGAGCCTGAAGGATCGTTCGTAACTAATGTTTGATTATTCTTCTATCTCGCCGACTTCATCGATCGTGTTTCAGCAGCTTCCTTCTTCGGAGGATCAATCCCGCCGCAGCCGAGATCACCAACAACCCACCAACAGCCAGGATCCCTTCTTGCCCAGGGCCGCCGGTGGAGGGTAGTTCATAGCCGGAGGAATTGCTCACCTGAATCCTCACCACTTCCGTGCGATCCTCTTCTTCAATGGT
>CADBSL010000092.1 GCA_902797345.1 uncultured Eubacteriales bacterium | reverse complement strand
GCCGTAGTGGGCCTGGTACGGCCCGGCGACATCGGCTTCGATGTGGTGCACCTGAATCTGCACAAGACTTTCTCCACGCCTCACGGCGGCGGCGGTCCCGGAAGCGGCCCCTGCGGATGCAAGAGCCACCTGGCCCCCTTCCTGCCGGGAATGAGAGTGACGGAGGACGGAATGAAGAAAGGGCCGGAAAGCATCGGCGATATGACCGGATTCTACGGGAATTTCCTGGTGTACATCAAAGCCCTCACCTACATCCTTTCCCTGGGTAAAGAGGGGATCCCGGATGTGGCCAGAAATGCAGTCCTGAATGCCAACTATATGATGGAAAAACTGAAGGATTATTATCCGGTGGCTTACGACCGGACCTGCATGCACGAGTTCGTTCTCAGTCTGGAGAAGATCCACAAGGAAAACCATGTTTCGGCCTTGGATGTTGCCAAAGCCCTGCTGGACTTCGGCATCCATCCGCCAACCATGTATTTCCCGCTGATCGTCCATGAAGCGCTGATGATCGAACCCACCGAGACCGAATCCAGGGAGACCATGGATCAGGTCATCGACGCCTTCATCAAGATCTACAACGAGATCATCGCCAACCCGGAAGCGGTGGCAGCTTCGCCGGTGACCACACCGGTACGGCGTCTGGACGAGGTCAAAGCAGCCAGAGAACCGGTCCTGAAGTATCAGTTTCCGGAGAACGAATAAGGAAACGAAACGATGATAAAGCTGTTCTGTATCGAAACAGAAAACACCGACCCCTGGGTCAATCTGGCAATGGAAGAACACCTGACTTTCCGCGAAGCGGAGGGTCAGGTGATCCTGTTCCTGTGGCAGAATGCCCACACCGTGGTGATCGGCAAAAACCAGGACCCCTGGACCCAGTGCCGGGTAGAGACCATGAAGGAGGAGGGGTGCCGGCTGGCCCGGCGCAGCTCCGGCGGCGGCGCCGTTTATCATGATCTGGGGAATCTGAATTTTTCCTTCCTGGCCCGGAAAGAGTGGTTCGACAAGGATCGCCAGACGGAAGTGATCCTGCGGGCACTCCAAAGCCTGGGGATCCGGGCGGAGCGGAACGGGCGAAACGACCTGACGGTGGAGGGGAAGAAGTTTTCCGGCCACGCTTATACGGAAAGCGGTCCCTTCCGGTGTCACCACGGCACCCTGATGTTGGAAGTGGACCGGGAGAAGCTGGGACGGTACCTGCAGGTATCGGAGGAAAAGCTCCGATCCAAGGGAGTCGACTCCGTCCGGTCCCGGGTGACGAACCTGAGGGACTATAAGCCGGACCTGTCCCTGTCCGAACTGAAGAGGGCGCTGAAGGAGGCTTTCGGAGAGGTTTTCGAGGGGGATGTGATCCCGATGGAAGAACCCCGGCGGGGAGATCCGGACCTGGAGAAGCGCGTCTCGAAGTATTCTTCGGAAGAATGGCGGTGGGGGAGACGGATCCCCTTTGATGCGGCGTATACCTCCCGCTTTGACTGGGGGGAGGTCCGGGCGGAATTGTCTGTCTCCGGCGGGGAGATCCGGGACTGCCGGATCCACTCGGACGCTTTGGAGACGGAAGCTTTTCCCCGGCTGGAGGAAGTCCTGAAGGGACAGCGATACGAAAGAAAAGAACTGCAGCGGCACTCAAGAGGGTTCCCGGCCGGCTCGCCGGAGCGGGAGACCCTGGAGATGATCGCCGGACAGATGGAATAAACAACAAGAAGGAGGTCCTTTATGGCAGAAGGATATGATTTCGATCTCATTGTGATCGGCGCCGGTCCCGGCGGATACGAAGCGGCCTTTGAGGCGGCAGGAAAAGGGATGAAGACTGCTCTGGTAGAAAAAGACCGGGTGGGCGGAACCTGCCTGAACCGGGGATGCATCCCCACCAAGACCCTGATGCATTCCGCGGAAGTGTTCCGGGCGGCCCGGGAGTCCGCGGAGATCGGCGTCGAGGCCGGCGAAGTCCGGATCGACATGGATAAGGTCATCGACCGGAAGGAAGAAGTGACCCGGACCCTGCGGGACGGGATCCTGGCCACGGCGAAGAAGAAAAAAGTACAGGTCTTTGAAGCGGCGGCGGAGGTCCGGGCGGCGCACCGGGTCGTACTCAGACCTGCAGACGGAGGACAGGAGCAGACTCTGACGGCGGAGAATATCCTCGTGGCCACCGGGTCGAAACCCTTCCTGCCGCCGATCCCCGGAGCAGACCTGCCGGGGGTGCTGACCAGCGATGAACTGCTGGATCTGCGGGAGAAGCCGGAAGCGCTTGTGATCATCGGCGGCGGTGTCATCGGTGCGGAGTTCGCTACCATCTATCATGACATCGGCACGGAGGTCACGGTGATCGAGGCCCTGGATCGGATGCTGCCCACTATGGACAAGGAACTGGGCCGGGGACTGCAGATGAACTTCAAAAAACGGGGGATCGATGTCCACGTGGGATCCCGGGTGGAAGAGATCCGGGAAGAAGGCGGAAAGCTGATCTGCCGGTATACGGAAAAGAATGAAGAGAAGGAAGCGATGGGAGATAAGATCCTGATCTGCACCGGGCGGCGGCCGATGACGGAGGGGCTCTTCTCAAAGGAACTGCTGGATTCGGCTCCCCTGCTGACGGAGCGGGGATTCCTGGCGGTAGATGAGGACCACAGGACTGCGGTGGAAGGTCTCTACGGCATCGGTGATGTGACCGGCGGGATCATGCTGGCCCATGTGGCCACCGCCCAGGGACGCTGTGCAGTGGCGGTGATGAAGGGCGAAGAACCTTCTGTCCGGTTGGACGTGGTGCCCGGGTGCATCTACACGGATCCCGAGATCGCGGAGATCGGGATGAGCCAGGACAAGGCAAAAGAAGCCGGGATCCCGGTGATAACGAAAAAGATCCCCATGTCGGCCAACGGGAAGACGGTGCTGGAAGGACTGGATCGGGGGATCATCAAACTGGTGGCCCGGGAAGAAGACCATGTGCTGATCGGGGCATCCCTGATGTGCGGAAGAGCCTCGGATATCGCAGCGGAATGTTCTCTGGCCATTGCCTCCGGGCTGACGCTGGAGCAGGTAGGAGCCGCGATCCATCCGCACCCGACCTTTGCGGAAGCAGTCTGTGAAGCGGCCAGAGGATAAAAAAGAAATCTTGAAATCCCACAAACATGTCGGTATAATAGGTTTATAACGGACAATGAGGTGAAAAGGGATGATGGTTTCAACGAAGGGCCGGTACGCCATCCGGGTGATGGTGGATCTGGCAGAGCAAAAAACGGACAGTTATATCCCCCTGACAGAGGTGGCGCAGCGGCAGCAGATCTCGGAAAAGTATCTGGAGAGCATCGTTTCCGTTTTGAGCAAGAGCGGGCTGGTGGATTCTCTCAGAGGCAAAGGGGGCGGTTACCGGCTGAACCGGCCGGCGAACCAATATACGGTAGGAGAGATCCTGCGGGTGATCGAAGGATCGATGGCACCGGTGGCCTGCCTGGGCAAGCCGGTGAACGACTGCCCGCGGTTGGGAGAATGCCGAACGATCAACATGTGGAGCGGGCTGTACAAACTCATCAACGATTATTTTGACGGGATCACTGTGGCGGATCTGGCGGCGCAGGGAGGATCACAGGTCCTCTAGATCCCATTTCAGACCGATGGAAAGAGCATTTCCATCGGTTTTTCCTCTTTTTGTATTGACTTGTTGACCGGGAAATGATATTATATTAAACTGCTACAGAATGTTCCCGTTGCAAATCTGCATAAAAAGCAGTAATTATGTAAACCGGGCAAAGGGTAGAATGCTATTGCAAAAAGATGCATATCACAGGTTTTGCTAAAAAGGAGTGAAGAACATGCCCCATCCAGTGAAAACGGGTAAAAAGACCCGAATGAGCTTCTCGAAAATCAATGAGGTGGCTCCGATCCCCAGTCTGATACAGATCCAGACGGACTCCTATAAATGGTTCATCGAGGAAGGTCTGAAGGAAGTTTTTGAAGACATTTCCCCGATCAAGGACTACGCCGGGAATCTGGTGCTGGAGTTTATCAGCAATTCGATCAAGGATTCGCCGAAATATGATATAGAAGAATGCAAGGAAAGAGACGCCACTTATGCGGCTCCGCTGAAGGTCGGTGTACGACTGATCAACAAGGAAACCGGGGAAGTAAAAGAACAGGAAGTTTTTATGGGAGACTTCCCGTTAATGACTGAAAACGGTACCTTTATCTACAATGGCGCAGAGCGTGTCATCGTAACACAGCTGGTCCGTTCTCCCGGCGTGTACTACGATAGTGCCATCGACAAGTCCGGGAAGACCCTGTATTCCACACAGATCATCCCGAACCGGGGTGCCTGGCTGGAATATGAAACGGACCCCAACGAAGTCATTTCCGTTCGTGTGGACCGGACCCGGAAACTGCCGGCCACCATGCTGCTGAGAGCACTGGGCTACGGGACCAACGAAGAGATCATCGAACTGATGGGTGAAGATGACCGGTTGACGAAAACGCTGGCGAAGGATACGGTGAACTCCGTGGAAGACGGGCTGAAGGAAATCTACAAGAAGCTCCGTCCCGGTGAACCGCCGACAGTGGACAGCGCCCAGTCGCTGATCTATTCTCTGTTCTTTGACGCGAAGCGGTATGACCTGGCAAAGGTAGGCCGTTACAAATACAATAAGAAGCTGGGGATCTCCAGCCGGATCGCGGAACACATCACCGCCCGGCGGATCGTCGATCCGGAGACCGGGGAGGTCATGGCAGACGAAGGCGCCAAGATCACCAGAGACCTGGCCATCGACATCGAAGATGCCGGCATCAAGGAAGTTTGGCTCCTGGACGACGAAGGCAAAGAACACAAGGTCATCGGCAACCACTTCGTAACCTTAGCAAAACATCTGGATTTTGATATTTCCGACATGAAGATCGCTCCGAAGGTCTATTATCCGGTTCTGAAAGAGATCCTGGAGAACTATGAGGGAGAAGAGAATATTCGGGAAGCGATCCTGTCCAATAAGAATAAACTGGTGCCCAAGCACATCCTGAGCGACGATATCGTAGCTTCCGTGAGCTACATTTTAGGTCTGCCCTATGGGATCGGCACCACCGACGACATCGACCACCTGGGCAACCGCCGTCTGCGTTCCGTGGGAGAACTCCTGCAGAACCAGTTCCGGATCGGTCTGGCCAGAATGGAAAGAGTCGTCCGGGAAAGAATGACCATCCAGGACATGGATGTGACCACGCCTCAGGCTCTGATCAACATCCGTCCCGTGACCGCGGCCATCAAAGAATTCTTCGGCAGCTCCCAGCTGTCTCAGTTCATGGACCAGACCAATCCGTTGGCAGAACTGACGCACAAGAGAAGATTATCGGCTCTGGGACCGGGCGGTCTGTCCAGAGAACGGGCCGGGTTCGAAGTCCGGGATGTTCACCACTCCCACTACGGAAGAATGTGCCCCATTGAAACGCCGGAAGGTCCGAACATCGGTCTGATCGGCTCCCTGACCACCTATGGCCGGATCAATGAATACGGGTTCATCGAAACTCCCTACCGTCTGATCGACAAGGAGACTGGACGGGTCACCACCACGATCCACTACCTGACGGCGGACGAGGAAGAACCATTGGTCATCGCCCAGGCGAACGAACCGCTGGATGCGGAAGGCCATTTCATCAACGAAAGAGTTGCAGCCCGTGGTGTGGGCGGCGAAATCGAAATGGTCCGCCGGGACGTGCCGGACTATATGGACGTTTCCCCGAAGCAGGTCGTATCCGTGGCGACAGCCATGATCCCCTTCCTGGAAAACGATGACGCGAACCGGGCGCTGATGGGTTCCAACATGCAGCGTCAGGCGGTACCGCTCCTGATGACGGATGCGCCGATCGTCGGTACCGGAATGGAATATCTGGCGGCCAGAGACTCGGGCGTGGTTATCCTGGCGAAGCACGCCGGGACCGTTTCCTACGTGGATGCGGACCGGATCGTGATCCAGCGGGATGACGGAGAAGGAAAGGACACCTACAAGCTCCTGAAATTCAAACGGTCTAACCAGGGCACCTGCATCAACCAGCGGCCCATCGTCAGCAAAGGCGAGCACATTGAAGAGAGAGAACCCATCGCAGACGGTCCTTCCACGGATCAGGGCGAAGTGGCTCTGGGCCGGAACCTGTTGGTAGGGTTCATGACCTGGGAAGGTTACAACTACGAGGATGCGATCCTCCTGAACGAGCGGTTGGTGATGGAAGATATCCTGACCACCCTCCACATCGAAGAATACGAAGCGGAAGCCAGAGACACCAAGCTCGGCTCCGAAGATATCACCAGAGACATCCCGAATGTGGGCGGAGATGCGCTGAAAGACCTGGATGAAGACGGTGTCATCCGGATCGGTGCGGAAGT
>CADBSL010000091.1 GCA_902797345.1 uncultured Eubacteriales bacterium | reverse complement strand
TGAGACCCGTTTTTAATTGTGTGACATGTCGAAATGGTATATAATAATACCGAACGAAAGAAACGGAGCGCACCATGAGCTACAAAGAATTCACCAAAGACCTGCAGGGGGACACCCTGCCGAATATCATGATACTCTGGGGGAAAGAGACCTTCCTGTCCGATTGGGCGGCCCGGGCCGTAGAGGACCGGTACGCCACCGAAGTCTCCCGGCAGTTCGATGTGCTGGAATTCGACGGAAACGAAGCGGATTTCTACCGCATCGAAGAGGCCTGCGAGACCCTGCCCCTGTTCTCCGAGCGGAAAGTCATCGTCGTGGAAGACCCGCCTTCCCTGGGAGGCCGGAGCGCTGCCCCGGGAGAGGACTCCCTGACGGCCTACATGAAGGACCCCTCGCCCACCACCTGCCTGGTTTTGGTGTGCGGCGAAAAGATCGACAAGCGCAAGGCCATGTACAAGACCGCGGTGAAGACCGGGAAGATCTACGAATTTACTCCGCTGGCGCCTCCGGACCTGAAAAAGTGGATCCGTAAACGGATCCGTTCCCATAAAAAGCAGATCCCGGACCGGGAACTCCAACAGATGATCGACCAGTCCGGCTACTATGACAGGGATTCTGACTACAGTCTGTACCATTTTGAAAATGACATCAGCAAAGTGGTCCTTCACAGCGAAACAGACACCATCACCGCCGAAGACGTGCGGATCTCCATGAGCGGCAATGCGGACACCAATGTCTTTGCCCTGATCGACCACCTGGGGAAGGGCAACAAAAAGGCGGCCTTCGATATGCTGACGGACATGTTCCTCTACGGGGAGAACGAGTACCGGATCCTGGCGCTTCTCAGCGGGCAGTTCGAGAAGATCCTGGGAACGAAGCAGCTCCTGGCGGAGGGAAAAAACCGGAAGCAGATCGCCCAGATCCTGGGGGCCAGGGACTTCCAGGTGGACCGTTTCCTCAATGCCGGCAGAAAATACAGTGAAGAGGAGCTCAAAAAAATCCTCGAAAAAATATATTCTTCAGACAAGAAAATCAAGAGCGGCGATATGGACAGCCGCATCGCGTTGGAATTGCTGATCGGAGAGCTGTAAGGCTCTTTCGGTCGGCGATTTTTGTCCCGAAAAAGTGTTTTTTGTCACAAACTTTTCGCTTTTATTTATACCCTCCATAGTGTATAATGGATTCGTTATAATAAGGAGGACGAGCAGGATGAGTGGAATGAAACGGAAGATCGTATATTTAGGCGTAATGCCGTTTCTTTTTTGTGTGAACATCATGATCAATTTCATGGGACTCAACACCACGATCCCACTGGCTGCTCTCGCCATTTTCTTTGTGATCGTACACATCTCCGACCGGGGAGAACGGTTTTTCCGGCTGAATGAATGGCTGAAAAGAAAGCTGTACCGGTTCTATCCGGACATTTACCAGACCGGGATCCTTCCCATGGGACGATTCCTTCTGGCGATCATCCCGGTGATTTTGGCGATGCTCCTGAATATTCCGATTTCCAATGTGAGGTGACAATAGATGACATTTAAGTTCAATATAAAGAAAGATGATTTCTATCGGGTAAGAGCTTATGAATTCTCCAGCATGAAAAGCTTCCGGATGATGGTGCTGCTGGAACGTATCGCCGGTATCTTGGTATTGGCGGTGGCGGCTTATGTACTAAGGCAGTATGTTTCCAATATTCTGCTGATCATTTTATTCCTGGCGGCTTGTCTGGTGTGGATCATCGGCTTCCCCTGGATCATGAACTTCCGATTCCGGGCCCACGCGAAAAAAGAGATCCAGGAATCCGGCGAACGTGTCCGGGACGGGGAAGTGACCCTGTCTTTCGGCCAGAATGTCATTGAACAAAAGGCACCGGGTCAGGTCACCCGGAGAACTTCCTATAAAAGAGTGTTATGGGTCGAAGATGCCGGCAAATACGTATTGATCTATGATGATACCAATCCGACACCTTTCATCATCCCCAGCGACCAGATCTTCGAATCTAAGGAAGAACGGATCCAGTTCGTCAAAGATCTGCGGGATGACTGTGATATCAAGCTTGAAAACAAGAAGAAGGTCCTGGGCGGCAAAGGCCCCAGACTGAAGGTGAAGAAGAGGTAGTTGGGTCATTGTTTAAGAAGGTTATTAAGTTTTTCGTAAAGCTGATAATCGTTCTGGTGACGTTGGCTATCGTCGGCGCTGCCATAGTGGCAGGATGGTTCTTCTATTCGGGGTACAACCTCTACAAAGAAACGCTGGACAATGAGGATCTGATCAGCCGCGTAACGAAGGTGGAGTGGTCTGAAGACTATATTCCACTGGAATATGTGTGCGATTATTTCCAGGATGCGATCGTTTCCGTGGAGGACCCGAAATTCTACGAGCACGAAGGCGTCAATCTCAAAGCGATTATCCGCGCATTCAAAACGGATTTAGAAACAAAAGATTATACACAGGGCGGCAGCACGATCACCCAGCAGGTAGCGAAGAACCTGTGCTTCTCCGGGGACAAGACCATTGCCCGGAAGGTGGCGGAACTGTTGGTGGCCCGGGATCTGGAGAAGCTGTACACCAAGGATGAGATCCTGGAGCTGTATCTCAACGTGATCTACTTTGGAGACGGCTACACCGGTATCGGTCCCGCCAGCTGGGGATATTACGGGATCTCCCCGGCGGACATGGATTTCAATCAATCCACGCTGCTGGCCGGCGTGCCTCAGGCACCTTCCCGGTACTCCCTGACCAAGCACATCGACAGAGCTATCCAGCGCCAGAAGATCGTGGTCCAGGCCATGATCGACAACGGCGTCATCACCGAAGAAGAGGTGGCGGAACTGCTCAGTACGACATAAGAACAATGAGGACTGCTTTTGAAGCAGTCCTTTTCTGTGGGCGGCCCTGAAGGTCAATGAAGTGTTGATCTGGCGGGCCGCCTTTTTAATGCACGGGGAGGCCCCATCCAAGGCCACGAAACGGTCCGTAAGCGGCAGACCAGGCCCTCGATCATCCCCCGAAACCCACTCGGAGATCCTTCGTCTCACCATTTTGTCTGATTTCGGGGTTTAGGTGAGACTTCGACCCGGAACCTCGGCCCCTTGCAGTCCGTTAGTCTCACCTTTTAGCCTAATTCCGCGGATAAGGTGAGACTTCGGCTCGGAACCCCCAGCCCCTTGCAGTCCATCCGTCTCACCATTCTGGCTGATCTCGCGATTTAGGTGAGACTTTCAGCTCGATACGCTTTGCCCCCGCCGGCTATTAGTCTCACCATTTTGTCAAATCCCGGTGTTTAGGTGAGACTTCGACCCGGAACTCCGGCCCCTTGCAGTCTGTCAGTCTCACCATTATGCCTGGTTCCGCGGATTAGGTGAGACTTCTGCTTGGAACTCCGGCTCCTCATCGCCCACAAGTCTCACCCTTTTGCCTGATTTCGCGGTTTAGGTGAGACTTCCAACACGATCCGCTTTGCCCCCGTCGGCTATTAGTCTCACCATTATGCCTGATTCCGCGGATTAGGTGAGACTTCTGCCCGGAAATCTTGCGCCCCGCAGTCTGTCAGTCTCACCATTTTGTCAAATCCCGGGGATTAGGTGAGACTTCGACCCGGAACTCCGGCTCCTCACCGCTCATTAGTCTCACCATTTTGTCAAATCCCGGGGCATAGGTGAGACTTCGGCTCGGAACTCCCGACCCCTTGCAGTCCTTTCGTCTCACCATTCTGGCTGATTTCGGTGTTTAGGTGAGTCTTCTGCTTGGAACTCTTGCTCCTCACTGTCC
>CADBSL010000090.1 GCA_902797345.1 uncultured Eubacteriales bacterium | reverse complement strand
GCTCGTAGAAGTAACTACATTCAAGGCGATTTAGCCCCGTCACAAGGCGCCGATTCCGGCGAGGACACTATTGTCGCCCCCGCAGCCCGGAGTAAGGGCCGGGGAAATCACAGTTTGACCAGCAGTCAAAAGTTAATGAAGTAAGTTAAGAGATAATCGATATGAGAAATAATATCATCCCGTTTTCATGCGAATATGCCCTCCACCTCATGGACGAATCCAAGAAAAGCGGTGAAGCAGACTATATCGTCTTCCCCCGGTCATCAGAAGAAATCGCTGAGATCCTGAAGTACTGCAGCGAGAAGGAGATCCCGGTGACTGTCCAGGGCTCCCGGACCGGCGTTGGCGGCGGCGCTGTCCCCTTTGGGGGACTGGTAATGAGTTTGGAGAAGCTGAAGGGTCTTCAGGCGGGAAAGGATGACCGATCCGTCATTGCCGGTGCGGCCGTTCCCCTTTCGGAGATCAGCCGGTACGTCCGGCGAATGAGCGGAGATCGTCTGTTTCTCCCGCCGGATCCCACGGAAACCACGGCCAGTGCCGGAGGTGTTGTTTGCTGCAATTCTTCCGGTGCCCGGACCTTTGGATACGGCGCCATGCGGGAGTTTGTCAAGAGGCTCCGGGTGGTCACGGCGGAGGGGAGGATCCTGGATATCCCAAGGGGAAAGTACTTTGCCGGGGGAAGAAAGCTGGATCTTTCGATCCCGGACGAGAACGGGAGGGCGTTTACACTGAAAGCGGCGCTTCCTTCCTACACCGTCCCGTCCGTAAAAAACGCTGCCGGATATTGGATCCGGGAGGATATGGACCTGATCGATCTGTTTATCGGGGCAGAAGGGACCCTTGGCGTCATCGTGGAAGCCGAGTTCTCACTGGCACCAAAGCCTCCTTTGATCTGGGGATTGATCAGCTTTTTCCCGGAAGAAGGACAGGGAGTTTCCTTTGCGGAAAGCCTGAAAAGTCAGCCGGGACATGGATGCATCTCCATGGAATACTTCGACAGTGGATCCCTGGGGCTGCTGCTGCAAAAACAGGAAGAGATGAAGGGGACGCTTTCCTGGCATCTTCCGGAAGGATTCGCGGAAGCGGTATTCCTTGAAGTGACGGCGGAGGACAAAAGAGAAATGACCGAAAGGATCCGTCTGATCGAGAAAGAGATCCGAAAGGCAGGAGGAGATCCGGGCAGGGCCTGGATTGCCGGCAGCAGCCGAAGCTTCGAGAGCTTCAAGGAACTGCGGCATGCCACACCGGAAGCGGTCAACGCCCGGGTGGCGGAAAACAAGAAATCCCATCCCGGGATCACCAAGCTGGGCAGCGACATGTCGGTGCCGGAAGGTTTTATTACCGATACCATAAAAATGTATCGGAAGGACCTGGATGAAGCCGGACTGCAGTACGTGATCTTCGGACATATCGGGAATGACCACCTTCACGTCAATGTGATCAGCCGGAACGAAGAAGAGTACCTTCGGGGAAAGGAGATCTATGAAGGCTGGGCCCGCCGGGTCAGTGAACTGGGCGGCAGTGTGTCTGCTGAGCACGGAGTCGGAAAGCTCAAACGGGAATTCCTCCGGATCATGTACGGAGAAAAGAGTATCGGTGAGATGCGGAAACTGAAAAAAGTCTTCGATCCGAAAGGGATTTTAGGCCGGGACAACATATTTTTGTGGAAATAAGACCGGTATTAGTTTATAATAAATTAGTTAAAGAGATCAAAGCTTGCAGTTGGAAGATTCAAGCTCCAAGCTGGAATAAGGAGATTCATTTATGTTAGCAAAAACGTACGATCCGAAGCAATTCGAAGACCGCATCTACGAAACCTGGGAGAAATCCGGCGCCTTCAAGGCGAAAGCCGGTTCCGGGAAAAAACCCTTTACCATCGTCATGCCGCCGCCCAACATCACCGGGCAGCTTCACATGGGACATGCTTTGGACCAGACCCTTCAGGACGTTCTGATCCGCTGGAAGCGGATGCAGGGATATGAAGCCCTGTGGCTTCCGGGCACGGACCACGCATCCATCGCCACGGAAGTGAAAGTGGTAGACCGGATCCGGGAAGAAGAAGGAAAGACCAAGGAAGATCTGGGCCGGGAAGAATTCCTGAAAAGAGCCTGGAAGTGGAAGGAAGAATTCGGCGGACGGATCACCAAACAGGTCCGTAAACTGGGGAATTCCTGCGATTGGGACCGGGAACGGTTCACAATGGATGAAGGCTGCAACAAAGCCGTCACTCAGTTTTTCGTGGATCTTTATAATGACGGGCTGATCTACCGTGGGAACCGGCTGATCAACTGGTGCCCCTGCTGCAGGACCACGCTGTCTGACGCGGAAGTAGAGCACGAAGACAAGAACGGGAAATATTATTATGTTCGTTATGATGCTGCGGATGGAAGCGGCGATTCCATGATCGTTGCCACATCCCGTCCGGAGACTATTTTCGCGGACTCCGGCATCGCCGTGAACCCGGCGGACGAACGGTATAAAGATAAAGTCGGGAAGGAATTCTTCATCCCCACTACCGGGAAGACCGTACCGGTGGTGGAAGACCCCTATCCAGATATGGAAAAGGGGACCGGCGCAGTTAAAATCACTCCGGCCCATGATTTCAACGACTTTGAAGTGGGCCAGCGCTGTGACCTGCCGATCTACAGCTGCATCGATTTTGACGGAAAGATGACGGATCTGGCCGGGAAATATGAAGGACTGGACCGGTTTGAATGCCGGAAGCAGTTCGTCAAAGAACTGGAAGAGACCGGACACCTGGTGAAGACGGAAGACATGGTCATCCCCACCGGGACCTGTTATCGCTGCCACACCATCGTAGAGCCCATGCTCTCCGATCAGTGGTTCGTCAAGATGGAGCCTCTGGCAAAGAAGGCCATCGAAGTGGCACACAACGGCGAACTGATCCATGTGCCGGATCGGTTCGAAAAGATCTATCTCCACTGGCTGGAGAACATCAAAGACTGGTGCATTTCCCGTCAGCTGTGGTGGGGCCACCGGATCCCGGCTTATTACTGCGATGACTGCGGCGAGATCACGGTAGATAAGGAAATGCCGGCCTGCTGTCCGAAATGCGGCTGCAGGAACCTTACCCAGGACGAAGACGTGCTGGATACCTGGTTCAGTTCCGGGCTGTGGCCTTTCTCCACATTGGGATGGCCGGAAAAGACGGAAGATCTGGACTATTTCTACCCGACAAACGTTTTGGTAACGGGGTATGACATCATCTTCTTCTGGGTAGTCAGAATGGTATTCTCCGCTCTGTATACCACCGGGAAGTCCCCGTATCAGTATGTATACGTGCATGGGCTCGTTCGGGACGCACAGGGTCGGAAAATGAGTAAATCCCTGGGCAACGGCATCGATCCGCTGGAAATGATCGACCAGTACGGTGCGGACGCCCTGCGGTTCATGCTGATGACCGGCATCACACCGGGCAACGATATGCGTTTCCAGACGGAAAAGATCGAAGCCGCCCGGAATTTTGCCAATAAACTCTGGAATGCTTCCCGGTTCGTTTTGATGAATGCGGAGGATGCTGCAGTCATCGATGAAGAAACGGCGAAAGCGAACTTTAAGGCAGAAGATAAGTGGATCCTGGCAAGGGTAAACGAGACGGCTAAGGAAGTCACCGCTTATCTGGATAAATTCGAATTATCTCTGGCAGGCCAGAAGATCTATGACTTCATCTGGAACGAGTACTGCGACTGGTACATCGAGATCGTGAAGAGCCGGCTGAACGGGGAAGACGGAGATGACCGCAATACGGCAGTCTACACACTGATCCGGGTCATGAGAGACATGCTCAAACTCCTGCATCCCTTCATGCCCTTCATCACAGAGGAGATCTGGAGCTTCCTGCCGGGTGCGGAAGACGCAGGGATGCTGATCCGCGCAGACTGGCCGGTCTTTGATGAGACAATGGACTACAGCGACTCTGTGGAAGCCATCGAACTGGCGATGGAAGCAGTCCGCAGCATCCGGAACATCCGTGCGGAGGCGGGAGCACTTCCTTCCAGAAAACTGACCGCGGTCATCGTGGCTCAGGGCAGGACAGCAGAGATCCTGAAATCCGACGAAAGATACATCAAGAGTCTGGCAAACATCACCCAGATCACCTATCTGGCGGATAAGTCCAATGCTCCTCAGGACGTCATGAGCGGCGTGATCGGCGGAGCGGAGATCCTGGTCCCGCTGGATGATCTTCTCGATTATAAAGCGGAATACGAACGGCTGGGCAAGGAAAAGGACAAGCTGGACAAAGAAGTCCTTCGCCTGGAGAAAAAGCTTTCCAACGAGGGCTTCCTGAAAAAGGCTCCGGAAAAGGTCGTTGCGGAGGAAAAGGCAAAACTGGAAAACTACCTGGAAATGAGAGAAAAGGTATTGGCCCGGATCACTCAGGTAGAGCAGAAACTGGGGAAATAATGAACCAAGAAGAATTACTGGAACTCAGTGTACAAAAAATAGGTGAATACGCCCGCTTCGGAAGCAGACCGGGTCTCGAACGGATCCGGGAGCTTCTTTCGCGGCTGGGCGATCCTCATAAGAATCTGAAAGTCATACACGTAGGCGGCACCAACGGAAAAGGCTCTGTGTGCCGGTACGTGTATTGTACTTTACAGGAGGCCGGATATCACTGCGGGCTTTACATTTCTCCCTATATCGAAGAATTCACAGAGAGGATCGAATTTGACGGGGAAAGGATCTCTCCCGAGGACCTGTACGAACTTACAGAAAAGGTGACTCGCACCGCAGATGAAATGGTGGCGGAGGGACTGGAATCCCCGACGGAATTTGAGATCATCACAGCGATCGCTTTCCTGTATTATAAAGAGAAGAACGCCGATGCCGTGATCCTGGAAGTGGGCCTGGGGGGCCGGGGTGACGCCACCAATGTGATCAAAACCCCCATGGCAGTCTGCATCGCCTCTGTATCCCTGGATCACATGGATTATCTGGGCAATACTTCGGCAGAGATCGCCTGGGAAAAGGC
>CADBSL010000089.1 GCA_902797345.1 uncultured Eubacteriales bacterium | reverse complement strand
TCCTCCGCCAGCTTCGCGGTTTCTGATTCATTTTTTATCTCAAACTCTTTGATTTTACTCATCTTCGTCACTGCACAGGCGGACGATGGCTTCCGCATAAATCGCCGCCGCTTTCATCATATTCTCCAGGTCGATATATTCGTTTTTCTGGTGTTCCGTGGCTTCTTCTCCCGGGAACTTGATCCCGTAAGCCACCCCGTGCTTCATGGCCCGGGCATAGGTCCCGCCGCCGGTGATGATGGGGGGTGTGGTCGTATCCCCGGTGTGTTTCCGGTAAATGTCCATCAGGGTCTCCACCAACGGATCCTCCGCCGGGATGTAGATCCCTTCCTTGTGGGGCCCTTTTACTACCCCTACATCGTACTCGTCCAGGTGGGGCGCGATCCCGTCATAGACCTCCTCCGCATTGCCGGTGACCGGGTAACGGACGTTGATGGTCAGGCTTCCCCGCTCTTCATTCACGTCGATGATCCCGGTGTTCCAGATCAGGTCGCCGGAGATCTCATCCTTGAGTCCCGCGCCGATCATCCAGCCGTGGATGTTGAAGCCTATCTTTTTATTGAAAAACTCGATGAAGTCGTTGACATCCTCATTTTCAAAGGGGATCTCCTTCAGGAAATCCATCATCACGGAGATGGCGCTCAGTCCCTTCTCCGGGTGAGCTCCGTGGGCCGGCACGCCCCGGGTGATGACCTCCATGCTGCGGCCCCTGGCCCTGCAGGAAATCTCGTAAGCCGTGTGCTCCCGATAAGCCTCCACCTTGCTCTTGATGGCCGCATTGTCCCCGGTGATCACCGCCGTGCAGGAATCCGCCACCATATTGTAGGCCCGGCCGCCCTGGATGCTCTTCAGCACATACCCCTGTTTCGGGGCCTTTTTGAACTTCTTCACCAGGTCGAAGACCAGGATCCCCATCTCCGCCTGGACCAATGGAAAGTCCGCATCCGGCGTAAATCCGAAGTCCGGTTCCCCGGCTTCCTCGAAGTACTTGTCGATGCCTTCCCATTCGCCGACTTCTTCGTCCAGCCCGAAGATCAGCCGGACCCGCTTATTGAGCCGGATCCCGCTTTCCTTCACTGCCCGCATAGCGTACATGGAAGCCACCGCCGGCCCTTTGTCGTCATTGGTGCCCCGGCCGTACATCCGGCCGTTTTCGATGGTCCCGCCTAAGGGATCGTAGTCCCATCCTTCTCCCAGCGGGACCACGTCCAGGTGGGCCAGGATGCCCATGCATTCTTCTCCCTCGCCGATCTCGGCGTGACCGCCGTAGTGGTGGGCGTCAAAGGTCTCGAACCCGAACTCCTCACATTTCGCCAGGGCCGTCCGAAAGGCCTTCTCCACGTTTTCCCCGAAGGGCAGCTCCCCTTTGGGCTCCGCCACCACACTTTCTATGCTGACCAGTTCCTGCAGGGTCTGAAACATTTCATCCCGGTACCCTGAAAGGATCTGCTGATAGTCTTTCATGTCCGTTCCTCCCTATTCAATCGTCAATATAGTATTATATCATATTTCTACCGAGATGGGAGATAGAAGATTGAAGATCGGAGAAGATCCCTCGCATCCCTCGGGATGACAGGAGTCAACAGGGCGGTTCTTTTTGACTCAAAAGCCCCCCGGCGATTGCCGGAGGGCTGATCTTCTGTAAATACGGAGTCCTCTTTCAGGATCAGGATACGGCGACTCCCTTTGTCAATTTGAACAGGAACTGCACCACTGGTCCTCTCGGGCAGGGGACTGTATCACTGATCTCGATGTCCACGCCCATGGTATGGCCTTCATCATCCTCTGCCCAGCTTTGAGCTTCTCCGTACCAACCATCCATTCCCGGGATCGCTGTCCGGTACAGGAAGGTGACGATGTGAGCCGTGCTCAGGGTCTGATCCGGGGAGAATTTATCTGCGGACGTCCCCTTGGTAATGCCGTTCTCCACTGCCCACAGAACAGCTTTATAGTAATAATCCTTTTCCTTCACATCCTTGAAGGGGTTCACCTTCGTCTTCGGTTCGGGGCAGCCTTCGCTCCGCCACAGGAAGGCCATCGCCTGGCCCCGTGTCACGGTACTGTCCGGCCCGAAGTGGGTCGCGTCCATCCCGTTGGTGATCTGAGG